>NZ_JBEYJU010000072.1:0-46601 GCF_040703965.1 Streptomyces sp. NPDC006655
TATCTGCCTCGCGACGCCGCGGAGATCCATCAGAAGGGCCCTAGATCCCCGGCGGACGCAACCGCACGGGAACACCGGCACCGTCACAGGGTGCCGGACGTGGCCCCGGGCCGCCCGAGGGCCGCGTCCAGCGTCGCCAGCGGGGGCAGCAGCTGGGACAGGCCCGTCACCTTCAGGACCCGCAGGGTCAGCGGGTGGGTGCACACCAGCCGCAGTTGGCCGTCGTGTTCGAGCACCCGGCTGCGCGCCCGGTACAGCAGCCGCAGCCCGGAGCAGTCGAAGAACTCGACGTGCCGCAGGTCGATCACCACCCGGGAGCCGTCCCGGGCGGTCACCCGGTCCAGGTGCGGGGCGATCTCCGTCGCCGCGGCGATGTCGATCTCCCCGCGTAATTCCAGCACCGTGTGGCCGTGCTCCTCGTGCACACGCAGGTGCCGGGTGAGCGGCAGGGGAGCCCCCGGGGGGTCCTGGCGCATGACGGCATCACCTCCCACCCCGGCCGGTCAATTCCGTTCCCCGCCCTGCAAGTTACCCTCGATGGAGGGAATTCCAGCATGTTCGATTGACATATGTCTGCTGCTTCGCCACGCCATTTTCTGTGGCGTGTGCGACAGTACGGGAACGGGCACGTGGGAGCGGTACCGCCCCCGGTGTCCCGGCGCTCGCGCTGCTCAGGACAGCGCGTGCCACGCCTTGCTCAGCGCCTGCCGGAACTGCTCCTCCTGATGCGCGGTGAGGTCCCGGACCATCCGCTCCTCCAGTTCCCGCACCTGACCGGCCACCCCGGCGAGCAGCTCGCGTCCGGCGTCGGTGAGCAGGATCAGCAGCTCCCGCCGGTTGCGCGGGTTGCGCTCCCGGCGGACGAGGCCCCGGCCCTCCAGCGACCGTACGAGGTCGGCCATCGACTGGGCGGTGACGAACGAGTCGCGCGCCAGCTGGGCGGCCGAGAGGCCGTCATGGCGCTCCAGCACGGTCAGGGCCGTGTACTGCAGCGCCGTGACGCCCGCGGGCCTCACCAGCTCGTCGAGGTGCGAGCGCACCACCAGCTCCACCTGCTTGACCATGTACAGCAGCGAGGGGCGAGTCTTTGTACCGACCATGCGTGCACCCTAGAGCATTGACAGGAATCCTGTCTGTAATCAGACTGCGGACCAACAGGAAACCTGTTTGTTGAAGTCTTGGCTATCAGTGCTGGGAGTGGGCAATGACGACCACCTTCGAGGCCGGACCCGGCCTGCTTTTCATCGGCGGACAGTGGCGGGAGGCCGCCGACGGGGCCCGCACGGACGTCACCGACCCGGCCACCGGCCAGGTGGTCACCACCGTCGCGGAGGCGGGCGCCGCCGACGTGGACGCCGCCGTGCGGGCCGCGCGGGAGGCCTTCGACGCGGGGGAGTGGCCGGGACTCAGCGGCCGGGAGCGCGGCCGGGTGCTGCACCGGATCGCCGAGCTGATCCGGGAGAACGCCGCGGAGATCGCGGCCCTGGAGAGCCTGGACGTCGGCAAGCCGATCACCCTGGCCACCGCCGTCGACGTCACCAACGCGGCGGACGACTACGAGCACTTCGCCGCCCTCGCCCACACCCTGGACGGCGCCGTCCGCGACGTGCCGCTCAACGCCCTCGCCTACACCCGACGCGAACCGGTCGGCGTGGTGGCCGCCATCACCCCCTTCAACTTCCCGCTGATCCTGGCCGGTTCCAAGATCGGCCCGGCCCTCGCCGCAGGCAACACGGTCGTCCACAAGCCCGCCGACGAGACCCCGCTCAGTGCCCTGTACATGGCCCGCCTGTTCAAGGAGGCGGGCGTCCCCGACGGGGTGGTCAACGTCGTCACCGGTGCCGGATCGGTCGCGGGCGAGGCCCTGCTGGGCCACCCGGGCGTCGACAAGGTCGCCTTCACCGGCTCCACCGCCATCGGCCGGCACGTGGCGGCCACGGCGGGCCACGCCCTCAAGCCGGTCACCGTGGAACTCGGCGGCAACGCCGCCCACCTCGTCTTCGAGGACGCCGATCTGGAGAAGGCCGTCGCCGCGGTGATCAAGGCCTTCGTCTTCAACACCGGCCAGTTCTGCATGGGCGGCCCCCGGCTCCTGGTCGCCCGCCCGGTCTACGCCACGCTGCTCGGGATCCTCGCCGAGGCGGTCCCCGGCGTCCCGGTCGGCGACCCGCGGGAGGCGGCCACCGTGGTCGGGCCGATGGCGGCGGAGAAGCACCTGCGGAAGGTCGAGGAGTACGTGGAGCTCGCCCGCAAGGAGGGCGGCCGGATCGTCTGCGGCGGCGAACGCCTCGACCTGAACGGCGGCTTCTACTACCGGCCGACCGTCATCGCCGATCTGCCGAACGACTCCCGGGTGATCCAGGACGAGATCTTCGGCCCCGTGCTCACCGTGCAGCCCTTCGACACCGAGGACGACGCCGTGGCCCTCGCCAACTCCACTCCGTACGGCCTGGCTTCCGGCATCCAGACCGGCAACCTCGCCCGCGCCCACCGCGTCGCGGCCCGCCTCCAGGCCGGGATCGTCTGGGTCAACGACTGGGCGCTGCTCGACCCCGCCGTGCCCTTCGGCGGCGTCAAGGCGTCCGGCTTCGGCCGCGAGTACGGCCCCGAGGCCCTCGACGCCTACACCAAGGTCAAGTCCGTCGTCGTCTCGCTCGGCTGAGCCCAGGGGATCAGGAGATCACGCGATGTCCCTCACCACCCGAGCCGCCGTGGTCGAGTCCGGCGGCGCGCCCTTCACCCTCACCGACGTCGAACTCGACGCGCCCCGCCCCCGTGAGGCGCTGGTCCGCATGGTGGCCACCGGTCTGTGCCACACCGACCTCTCGGTGGCGAGCGGCGGGCTGCCCTTCCCGCTCCCGGGCGTCCTCGGCCACGAGGGCGCCGGGGTCGTCGAGGCCGTCGGTTCCGCCGTCACCGGGGTCGCCCCGGGCGACCACGTCGTGCTGTCCTTCACCTCCTGCGGCGCCTGCCGCAACTGTCACGGCGGCCATCCCGCGTACTGCGCCACCTGGCTGCCGCTCAACCTGATCGGCGGCCGGCGCGCCGACGGCAGCCACACCGTCAGCCGGGCGGGCGAGCCGCTCGGCGGCCACTTCTTCGGCCAGTCCTCCTTCGCCGAGCGGGCGCTGGTGGACGAGCGCAGCCTGGTCAAGGTGGCCACGGACCTGCCGCTGGAGACGATCGCCCCGCTCGGCTGCGGGGTGCAGACCGGGGTCGGCGCCGTGTGGAACGTGCTGGAGCCGGCCACCGGCAGCACGGTCGTCGTCCTGGGGACCGGGGCGGTGGGCCTCTCGACGGTCATGGCGGCCGCGCTCACCCCCGCCACCACGATCGTCGCCGTCGACCGGGTGCCCGAACGCCTCGAACTCGCCGCGGAACTGGGCGCCACGCACACCGTCGACGCGACCCGGCAGGACATCGTGGAGGCCGTCCGGCGGATCTCGCGGGGAGCGGGCGCCGACGGCGTCGTGGAGACCACCGGCAACGTCGGCGTACTGCGCCAGGGCGTGGACGCGCTCGCCGCCCGCGGCACCCTGGCCGTCGTCGGCGCCCCGCCGTTCGGCACCGAGGTGCCCCTGGACGTCAACGGGTTGCTGGCCGGCAAGCGGATCGTCGGCCTGACCCTCGGCGACAGCGAGACGCAGGCGTTCATCCCGGCCCTGGTCCGGCTGGTGGGCGAGGGGCGGCTGCCGCTGCACCGGCTGATCACCACCTACCCGTTCGCCGACATCGACCGGGCCGTACGGGACATGAGCACGGGCAAGGCGATCAAACCCGTGCTCACGTTCTGACCCGTCCGGTTCAGTCGATCACGAGGACCAGCTTGCCCGTGGTCCGGCCGGTGCCGCCCAGCTCGTGCGCCTTGGCGGCATCGGCCAGCGGAAAGGTGCCCGCGACGGTGGCGCGCAGCCTGCCCGACTCCACCAGCTCGGCGACCGCCCGCATGCCGGCCCGGTCGGCGTCCACCAGCATCCGCACCGCGCGCACACCCAGTCGCTCGGCCTCCTCGAACAACTGCGGTGAGCCGCCCGGCAGGATCGACACCAGTGTGCCGCCGCGGCGCAGCACCCGCAGCGAGGCCGTCGAGGTGTCGCCGCCGACCGTGTCCAGCACCACGTCCACGTCCCGGACCGCCTGCGTGACGTCCACGGACCGGTAGTCGACCGGCTCGTCCACTCCGATCTCCCGCAGGAAGTCGTGCTTGCCCGCGCTGGCCGTGCCGATCACGTACGCGCCGCGCGCCTTGGCGATCTGCACCGCCACGTGCCCGACGCCGCCGGCCGCCGCGTGGACCAGCACCCGCTGTCCGGGCCGCACGTCGGCGTACTCCACCAGCGCCTGCCAGGCCGTCAGCGACACCAGGGGCAGCGCGCCCGCCTGCACGTGGTCGATCACCTCCGGCTTCGGCACCAGGGCCCGGGCGGGCACGATCGCGTACTCGGCGTGCGTGCCGTGCCCGAAGGGGTAGGGCACCATCCCGAAGACGTCGTCACCCGGCTCGAAGGCCGCGACACCGACCCCGGTCTCCTCGACCGTGCCGGAGACGTCCCAGCCGAGGACGAAGGGCGGCTCGCCCAGGAAGGCGCCGAGTTCCCGGTGCTTCCAGTCGGTGGGGTTGAGCCCGGCTGCCCGTACCCGGACCAGCACCTCGTTGGGGCGCGGCGTGGGCCGGGGCAGCTCGACCACCTTCAGCACCTCGGGACCGCCGAGGACGTCCTGACTGACCGCACGCATCGTGTTCACATCGTTCATGGTCACCCAGCCTGCCGGGAGGCGCCCGTCCGGGAAATGGCACGGAGGTCAACCTTCGATGGGATCGTGCCAGGCTCGCGTGCCGCCCGCGGCCGGGCCTCAGCGGCTCATGTGCAGCGCGACCAGCAACTGCCAGACCTGGTCGGCCACCTCGGCCGGGGCGGCGTCCAGCAGGCCGTGCAGCCAGTCGGCCAGCACCCCGGCGAAGGTGGCGGCCACCGCCGAGGCCACCAGGGGGGCGTCCGCCGCTCCCGCCAGTTCCCGCTCGGCCAGGCTGCGCGCCCGCAGGTCCCGGTGCAGCACGCGGCCCAGCGGGCCGCCGCCGCCCGGCGCGAGCAGCTCCCGGTACAGGGCCGCGTGCGGAACCAGCCCGTCGAAGAAGTCCCGCAGGGCCGGCGGCGCGTGCACCGGGTCGGGCCGCCCCCGCCAGGCGTGCAAGGCGTCCACGGCCTCCCGTACGACATCCGCGCAGGCGTCGACCGCCAGCGCCTCCAAGCCGTCGTAGTGCACGTAGAACGTGGCCCGGCCCACCGCGGCGCGGCGGACCAGCGCGGCCACCCCCACCTCCGCCAGCGGCCGTTCGGCGCACTCCGCCAGGAGGGCCGCCCGCAGCCGCGCCCGGGTGCGGGCGGCCCGCGGGTCCACGGGCGCCGGACGGGGCGCCGGCCCGGTCACCGGGCGGCGAGCACGGCGGCCAGGGCGAGCGCCCCGGGCAGTGCCTGGGCGAACAGGATCCGCCGGTTGGCGGTGGCGGCGCCGTACACCCCGGCGACGACCACGCAGGACAGGAAGAACACCTGTGCCGCGAAGCCCGTCGGGTCGGCCGCGACCAGTCCCCACACCAGGCCGGCCGCGAGGAAGCCGTTGTAGAGCCCCTGGTTGGCCGCCATCGGCGCGGTCCGCCGGGCCAGTTCGGCGTCGAAGCCGTGAAAGCGCATCCCCGGGGTTCTCCGCCACAGGAACATCTCCATCACCAGGATGTACGCGTGCAGTGCGGCCACCAGCCCGACCAGCACGTTCGCCAGGACTTCCATGATCGGCGGATCCTCCTCCACTCTTGGACAGGTGTCCACTATAGCTGGACGGATGTCCAGCAGGGTCCGGGGTCGCCGCCGGGCGCTCAGGGATGTACTTGTCGACAAGTCCCTTGCTGCGATGGGCATTTGTCGATGTCGCGTCGACTGGCGGAGCGTGACGGAACCCTCACTTCATCTACTTGCCGAGGTTGATCCTTTGGGGTTCAAACCCGATAAGCTCCACTGCGTCACAGCGAGTTGACGCACCCCACGGGGTTTCGTCCCGCCGTGCGTGCTCATGAGTGCGGCCTTCGCACACTGCCCCTGTTCGCTGTTGTTCGATTGTGTTGCTTCGAAGGATGCAGATGGAACTCGCCACTCCGCCGCCGGCGGCGCGGGCCCCTGTCGCCTGGTACAGCTGGTGGTTGATGCCACTGGCCTTAGGGGGAGGGACGGTCGCCGCCACGTTCATGAGCTCCGAGCGAATAACCGCGGCCGTCGCGGGCGCCGCGGCCACCGCGGCCAGCCTCGTGTGCGTACGACTGCTGATCCGCTCGCAGCGCCGGCTGCGCAGCGCCGAGAGCTCGTTCCGCAGCTCGCAGGCCGAGTACTCCCAGCAGTGGCAGCAGCATGTCTCTGGCCTGGAACGGAAGTTCGCGGCCGAGCGCGCCACGCTGGAGGGCCGGCTGAACGAGCAGGCGGCCGCTTTCGAGGCCCAGCTCGGTGAGCAGGCGTCCGCCTTCGAGTCCCGGCTCGGCGAGCAGACCGCCCACTACGACGCCCAACTGGCCGACCAGGCGCGGGCCTACGAGGAACGGCTCGCCGAACAGGTGAGGGCCGCCGAGGCGGAGCTCGCCGAGCAGGCCGAGGCCTGGCAGGAGCAGGTCACCCACCAGCGCAGCGCGATCTCCCGGCTCGCCGACCAGCAGCTGCCCGACGCGCTCAAGCGGCTGCGCGACGGCGACGCCATCGACGACCTGCTGCCGGCGACCGACCAGTGCGCCAAGGTCGACAAGGACCTCCAGGCCGACCTGCGCCGGATCCTGCGCACCTCTCTGATCAGCGTGGAGGAGGAGTTCAACCGCTCGACCTCCGCCGAGCAGGCCGTGATCAGCATCGGCAACCGCATCCACGTCCTCACCAGCAAGCTGCGCGGCCGCCTGCACGAGATGCAGGGCGAACACGGCCGGCTGCCCGCCGTGGCCCGCGGTCTCATGGAGCTCGACCAGGAACTCGGCCCCGCCGACTCGCTCGCCGCGAGCATCGGTGTGCTCGGCGGCTCGGACCGCCCGGGCCGGCAGTGGCAGGAGCCCCAGCGACTGCTCAGCGTGGTCCGCGGCGGCATCGGCCGGATCAAGGACTTCCACCGCGTGGAGGTCCGACACCTGCCCGAACTCGGCGTCGACGGCGGTCTGGTGGACCACCTGACGCTGATCTTCTCCCACCTCCTGGACAACGCGGCCCGCTACTCGCCGCCCACCGAGCCGGTCGTCGTGTCCGGCAAGGAGGTGCCCAACGGCGTCGGTATCGAGATCCAGGACTCCGGCAAGGGCCTGAGCGAGGAGAAGAAGCGCGAGGCCGAGCACTCCCTGGCCGGCACCGCGGCCGGCCCCGGTCTCGGCGGCATCTCCGAGGACGCCAGCATCGGCCTGCGGGTCGTCGGCGTCCTCGCCCGCCGCTACGGCATCCGGGTCACCTTCGCGGACTCGCCCTGGCTCGGCACCTCGGTGGTCGTCGTGGTCCCGCACAAGTACTTCAGCCCGCTGCCCGCGGCCTCCGCCGCCCCGGCCCCCGCGACGGCCGCCCCCGCCGCCGCGTCCCCGGTGCAGGCGCACGGCCCGGTCGCCGTCGAAACCGTCACCCAGCCGGAGTCCGGCGAGATCCAGGACACCACCCCGGGCGGACTGCCCCGGCGGCGCAGCCGGCGCCGCGAGGAGGAGCAGCCGCAGGAGCGCACCGCCCGCACCCAGGGCACGGCGTTCCCCGCGGTCCCGCCCGAGGAGTCCTTCGCGGGCCTGGCCGCCTTCGCCACCGCGGGCCGCGCGCCCGCGGCCGACGAAGCGGTCCACAGCGAGGCCGAGTTGACCGGAGACGAAGACGACGTGGCACTCGCGACCCCGGACGGCGCCGATGACGCCGCCGACGGACGCGGGTCCGCCGAGCACCGCACTGAAGAGAGCGACTAGTCCACATGACGCAACAGGGAACCGACGTGAGCTGGGCGCTCCGTGATCTGGTGGAGAGCATCCCGGAGATCCGTTTCGCCCTCGTGGCCTCCAGCGACGGCAAGGCGATCACCTCCTTCGGCGCCGAGGACCCCGACGACGTGGACCGCTTCGCGGCCGTGGTGGCCGGGCTGCAGGCGCTCGCCCAGCCGGTCGCCGAGCAGTTCCCCAAGTACGCGGGGCAACTGCGGCTGGCGATGATCGAGGTCGACGGCGGTCACCTCTTCGTCGTACGGGCCGGTGTGGAGACGTATCTCGGGGTCCTCGCCCGTGAAGGACTCGACCAGGGGCTGCTCGGGCATCAGATGAGGGACCTGTCCCGGCGGATGGGCGAGCTGCTCGGCACCTCTCCGCGCCTGGAGGAGCACTCTGGATGAGTGCTCCCCGCCGGCCCACGGACCCGTCCGGTCTAGAGCGTTATTACGTCCTCACCGGGGGACGCAGTGGACCGGGCGGGGCGGCGTCGAGCCTCGACGTGGCCACCCTCGTCGTCTCTCGCACCGCCCCCGTCCCGGGGATGCAGCACGAGTACGAGGAGATAGTCCGGCGCTGCCGTGATCCGCTGTCGGTGGCCGAACTCACCGCCCATCTCGGATTGCCCTTCAACATTCTCGCGGTGCTGTTGGCGGATCTGCTGGACGCAGGCCGTATTGAAGCCCGTGATCCCATTCCGGCGCACCACGCCGGACGCGGGCCTGACCTCGCGCTCCTTCAGGAGGTACTCAGTGGACTTGAAAGGCTTTGACCATCCCGGCGACCCCGGTGCCGGGGGGACCCGATCGGTCAAGGTGATGATCGCCGGGGGGTTCGGCACCGGGAAGACCACCATGGTCCGCTCCGTCAGTGACATCAAGCCGCTCACCACCGAGGAGACCCTCACCCAGGCGACCGTCGGCGTCGACAACCTCATCGGCGTCGCGGACAAGGCGGAGACCACGGTCAGCCTCGACTTCGGCAAGATCAGCCTCAACGAGAGCCTGATGCTGTACCTGTTCGGCACCCCCGGACAGGAGCGGTTCTGGTTCCTGTGGAACGGCCTGTTCAAGGGCGCGCTCGGGGCCGTGGTCCTGGTGGACACCCGGCGGCTGGCCTCCAGCTTCCGGGCGATCGAGGAGATGGAGCGGCAGAACGTGCCGTTCGTCATCGCCCTGAACGTCTTCCCGGACTGCAAGGAACACCCCGTCGAGGAGATCCGGGACGCCCTGGACATCTCCCCGCACACCCCGATCGTGGCCTGTGACGCCCGGGACCGGGCCTCCAGCCGTGACGTACTGATCACCCTGATACGTCATCTGAAGGAACGCTCCGCCGTCGCACTGGAGCCCCGATGACCGAGCAGAACCACGACGGTCCCGACGCTCCCCGCGGCTGCCCGTTCGCGCACGGTTCGGCCGAACTGACCCGGTTGTACGGGCCGGAGGCGGCGACCGACCCGCAGGGCATCTACGAGCGGCTGCGCAAGGAGCACGGCTCCGTCGCACCGGTGCTGCTGGAGGGCGACATCGGTGCCTGGCTGGTGCTGGGCTACCGGGACAGCCGCCGGGTCCTGGACAATCCCCGCCAGTTCGCCCGGGACGCGCGGATCTGGCGGGACTGGCGGGAGGGCCGGATCGCGGAGAACCATCCGCTGGTCCCGATGGTCGCCTGGCGCCCCGACTGCGTGTCCCAGGACGGGGAGGCGCACCGCCGCCTGCGCGGTGCCGTCAACGACGGACTGCAGGCCGCCGTGGGCCGTGGGATCAGGCGGCACGCCACGCACTTCGCCAACAAGCAGATCGACGCGTTCGCGCAGGACGGCCGCGCCGATCTGGTGGCGGACTACGCCGGCTACCTGCCGATGCTGATCCTCACCCGCGTCCTCGGCCTCTCCGAGGCGGAGGGGCGTCGGCTGGTCGAGTCCAGCGCCATGGTGTTCCAGGGCGGCGAGGACGCGATCCTGCACGACGGCATCATCAGGGAGATCCTCGGCGACCTCGTCGAGCGCAAGCGCGCCGAGCCCGGCTCCGACTTCACCACCGGCCTGCTGGAGCACCCCGCGGCCCTCGACCACGACGAGATGGTCAGCCATCTGCGCCTGGTGCTGATGGCCGGGCACAGCACGACCAGCAACCTGCTGTCCCGGGTGCTGCAACTGATCCTCACGGACGCCTCCCGGCTCTCCGGCCTGACCAGTGGCCAGCTGACCGTCTCCGCGCTGGTGGAGGAGGTCATGTGGAACTCGCCGCCGCTGTCCGTCCTGCCCGGCCGCTTCGCCGTCAGCGACGTCGAACTGGGCGGCCACCACATCACCGAGGGCGACCTGCTCGTCCTCGGCCTCGCACCGGGCAACCGCGACCCCGAGGTCCGGCCCGACCCGGACGTCTCGGTCCAGGGCAACGGGTCGCACCTGGCGTTCAGCGCCGGCCCGCACGAGTGCCCGGGGCAGAGCATCGGACTGTCCATCATCGAGATCGCGGTGGACGTCCTGCTGCACCGGCTGCCGGGGCTGCGGCTCGCCGTGCCGCCCGAGGAGCTCACCGAGACCGCGTCCACCTGGATGTCCCTGCTCGACAGCCTGCCGGTCGAGTTCCCGGCGCAGTAGGCGCCAACGCCCCGCTGCCCGGTCGGTCACCCGACCGGGCAGCGGTGTCTCTTCCCGCCCCCGGACGAGGTGTCAGCCGTCGAGCCAGTCGCCCTGGACGCCCGAGGGGCGGTACCCCGTGGCGTTCCAGAGGAAGTGCGGGTGGGCGCAGGCGAACATGTAGGCCAGCAGCGCGGTGTCCTCCCGCCCGGTCCCGGGGTCGTGCAGGGCGTGGAACCTCTCCGAGCCGACCACGCCGGCGTCCTGCTGGATCTCACGGGCGCGGTCCGGGGTCGCCGCGGCGCTCGACGCCTCCACGGCGGCGATGTAGGTGCGGCGCAGGATCTCCCAGGTGCTGTCGGTGTCGCCGTACCAGGGGCCGTGCAGCGCCTCGAAGGCGTGCAGTTCGGCATCGAAGAGGGCCCATGTCCCGGGGTGCTGGGCGCGGCAGCGCGCGGACAGCTCGGCGGTCCGGGGGCTCAGGGCCGGCACGGTGGGCCGCGGGGAGACGGTGAGCGTGGTGCCGTGGGTGAGCAGACCGCTGCACGAGTCGGGCTGCAGGTCGCACAGCGGGCATCCGTCCGCCGGCGGGAGCCCCTGGGTGATCCCGTCGAACCACAGGGCGTGGCGGCCCGTGAGCCCCATCCAGACGATGGTGGTGGTCATCAGCCAGGTGTTCCACATCGGGCGGTGCGCCTCGGGCATGCAGCCGTACTTGACGATGGCTATCGCGCAGGCGGCGTAGAGGGCCTTGGTGTGGGTGGGCATCTCGGCGAGCCAGAAGTTGCTGATCTCGCCGGTGAGGGCGTCGGCCCGGACGTCGGCCATGTCGTCGATGACGCGGCACAGCAGCAGGGAGGCGAGGTTCTCCTCCTGCCAGAGTTCGGTGTCGGGCGCGACGTGCCAGAACAGGCAGTCCAGCATCTGCAGGATCGAATAGGTGCTCTGGCCGAGCGGGTTGGTCTGGGGGAGCACCACGCTGCCCGCGTGGTGCTGGCGCAGCCAGTACTCGTCGACGGACCGCTTGTGGGCCGCGAAGAGCCCGGAGACCAGGGCCCGGGCGCTGTTGGCGCTGAAGTTCTCGGCCAGGCGGTCTTCGACGTGCTGGGTGAGGCGCGTGGTGTCGATGGTGTCGATCACGCGTTTGTACTCGTGGAAGACGAGGATGTCGTCCTCGAAGCGGTGGCGGTGGCCCAAGTCCTGTTCGAGGTCGTTCATCTGCCGCGTCCAGGACCAGCCACCGGTCAGGACACTGTCGAGTTCCCGGCGGTAGGGCCAGTTCTTGACGGCGAGGGGGCGACCGGCGCTCTGCCGCCAGCGGTAGTCGGCCGGCGTGCGGGCCGGGGGCGTGGGCAACCGACGGCACAGGAGGCAGGCGCAGGCGGCGGTCTGCTCCTCCTCGCGCGGCGGGGTGAGCGCGCGGGTCCGCCAGGCCCCTTCCAGCATCAGGCAGGTCAGCCGGCAGAGTTCGGCATCGGTGCCGACCTGGGGGAAGGCCGCTTCGATCAGGCTCAGGCTGGTGTCGAGGTGCCGCAGCCTGGCGTGGCCCTCCTCGTCGGGCGGGAGGAGGGCGCGCTGCGCCAGGTGGAGGGCCCCCTCCACCCGCAGCGTGGTGCCGGGGTGCGGGGAGCCGAGTGCGTCCAGCCGTTGCCGGGCGGCGTTCTGGCACCTCCGGTACTGCTCCGTGCTCCCGTTGACGCGTCGCGCCAGGAGGCCGGCCAGGATCTCTCCTGCCTGAGCGGGCTGGATCCCGGTGCCCGGCTGCGCCGGGACCGAGCTGTCGGCGGACGCCTCGGGAACAGCACCTACACCCTGGGAATGCACACCTGTCTCCTTCGAACTGTGGTCAGGGCAACGGAATCGACCGACCGTGGTCGTCGGCCGGTCGATTCCGGGAAGCGGACGAGCGCGCCGAGCGCGCCTGGTTCACGGCTTGCCGCGGGGCAGGCCGGGGAAGTGGAGCGGGTCACCCGGCCCTTCGAGGCCGCACCGCTCCGTGCCGGGCCGTCGGACGCGGCGAACAGCCCGTCCGTGGCGGACGCGGGCTCGACACCGCCGGCCGCCCACGAACGGCCGGTTCTCGTCGAAGCGCCGCCGCTAGCGGACGGGCACCCGCGTCGCCGTCTCAGCCCAGGTGTACGGACGCGTCAGGACGGCCGCCCGCGGCAGCTCCTCCGACGTGTTGCGCGCGTACTCCGGCCGCTCGCTGACGGGGGTGTCGAAGGGCAGGTCGAAGGTGACGTCCTGGGGCATGTGTTTCCTTCCGGGCGACAGAGCGCAGAGTCCCCCCGTCCCTGCGGACGGGTGGCCTGTCGGCCACCCGTGCACTCGAACTGGCCTTCGTGGCTCGAAAGTTGAGCCGTGAAGCGCTACGAGGCTGCCCAGAGCGTAAATGATCTACGCGTGGCCCGGCCGTGATGTGTGTTACTGCTCACGCCTCCTGAGCCGCGTACACTCGCGCGCCCCCGGCGTGTGTGCGCGACGTGCGCGTCCGGGGCGGTTCACGTACGCCGGTCCGGCCGCGCCGGGCGAAGGGCGGTCCGCCGGCCGGCCGGGCGACCTGAAGATGTGCCAGGTGGGACCGCGTGTCGCCGGATCCGTTGGCGGCCCGCGCCGCCTCGCAGGCGTCCAGCGCGCCGCGTACCGCCGGTCGCCCGGCGCGTGGGCGCCCGTACGTCATGCCGTGGCCGGCGCCGACTGAAAGCGGTCATCGGGGACAGACGCACGGGGAGACCTTCCAGGGAGGAAGCATGGCACTGGTGACCGCGGCCGTCGTGGTGCTCGACTGCGCCGAACCCGAGAAACTCGCCCACTTCTACCGGCAGTTGCTGGAGGGGGAGGAGAGCGACGCGAACGCCAACCTCATCGAGATCCGCGCCGCCGACGGGGTCCGGATCGCCTTCCGGCGTGACGTCAACGCCACCCCGCCCAGCTGGCCCCGCCCCGAGAACTCCCTCCAGGCCCATCTCGTGCTCCTGGTCGAGGACCTGGACGAGGCGGAGCGCCGGGTGGTCGGCCTCGGCGGACGGCCGATCGAGACGAAGGACCCGGCCGGGCCGTACGAGGAACGGGGGTACGCCGACCCGGCCGGGCACTCCTTCACCCTGCGCCTGGTACCGACCGCGGCCCCCAAGCAGGGCTGAACCCGCTCGTCACGGCCGCCGGTGCCGGCCGTCGGCCACACTCCCGTGGAGCGCCCGACGGCCGTCGCCCCGGTGCGGCCCACGGAGCTGCGCGCCACCGCGGACACGGCGCCCTGTTGCGCCGCGGCCGGCAGCACCTCGCCCCGGCCGCTGTCCCGGTCCCGGTCCCGGTCCCGGTCCGGGACCCGGTCCGGGAGCGGTCCCGCGCGTCGTCCGCGCCGCGCACCGCCTCGCGGGCTCGGCTGCTTCCCGCTCCGGGCCACGGCCGCCTCCGCTTTCTCAGGGCCGCCCCGACGCCGGGATCTCCTCGCCCGCCGGCACCGGGCCGGGCGGTGTCCCGTCACCGAAGGGCCGGCCGCCGAGCTCCTCCCGGTGATGGGGCGTCAGCCACCCGGCGGCGTCCGGGCCGAGGGGCACGATCCCGGTCGGGTTGATCCCGGTGTGGACCTGGTAGTAGTGGCGCTTGATGTGGTCGAAGTCGACGGTGTCACCGAATCCCGGTGTCTGGTAGAGGTCCCTGACGTACCCCCACAGCACCGGCTGCTCCGCCAGCTTCCAGCGGTTGCACTTGAAGTGGCCGTGGTAGACGGCGTCGAACCGCACCAGTGTGGTGAACAGCCGGATGTCGGCCTCCGTGATGGTGTCCCCGACCAGGTAGCGCTGCCCGGCCAGTCGCCCGGCGAGCGCTTCGAGCCGCCGGAACACCCCGGTGCAGGCCTCCTCGTACTCCTCCTGGGTGTGCGCGAACCCGGCACGGTACACGCCGTTGTTGAGGTCCTCGTACACCTCCGCCATCACGGTGTCGATCTCGTCCCGGTGCCGCTGCGGGTAGAGGTCGGGGGCGCCCGGCCGGTGCAGCGCCGTCCACTCGGTGGCCAGGTCCAGGGTCAGCTGCTGGTAGTCGTTGGTGACCAGCCGTCCGCTCGGCACGTCGACGACGGCCGGCACGCTCACGCCGCCCGGATATCCGGTCTCGCGGCGGTCGTAGGCCTCGCTGAGGTACCGGATGCCGAGCACCGGGTCACGGCCGTCCGGGTCGAGGGTGAAGCGCCAGCTGCGGTCGTCCTGGACCGGGTCGGCGACCGCGAGCGACAGGGCGTCCTCCAGACCGAGCAGCCGCCGCGCGACCAGTGCGCGGCTCGCCCACGGGCAGGCGCGGCTCACCACCAGCCGGTAGCGTCCGGCCGCAACCGGCCAGCCGTCCCGCCCGTCCGCGGTGATCCGGTCCGAGAAGTGGCTGCGGGACCGGGAGAACGCCTTGTGCCCGAGTGCGCTGTTGCCGTCGTCGCTCATGTCTCCTCCATGCCCCCGATGGTGCCCGATTTCCCCCGCCCGCACGGTGTGATCAGCGCACACCGGGGCAGTCGGCGGTCGTGAGTGGGACTTCATCGAAAGAAGAATCGAAAGACGACGCGAACCGGTCGACCTCCGACAGCAGGACCCGCCTGACGGTGTTCGTGGCGCTCGCGGCCAACCTGGTGATCGCGGCCGCCAAGGCCGTGGGCGGAGTCGTCGCCGGGTCGCCCGCACTGCTCTCCGAGGCCGCGCACTCGGTCGCCGACAGCTTCAACGAGGTGTTCCTGCTGGCCGCCCTGCGCCGCAGCCGCCGCCCCCCGGACGCCCGGCATCCCTTCGGCTACGGCAAGGAGCGGTTCTTCTGGTCCCTGCTCGCGGCCGTCGGGATCTTCGTGATGGGCGGCTGCTTCTCCGTCTTCCAGGGCGTCGAGGCGCTGCGCGACGGCGCGGACGAGACCCTGAGCGGCTATGTGGCGGGCCTGATCGTGCTCGGCGTGGCCCTGCTCGCGGAGGGCGCGTCCCTGGCGAGGGCGGTGCTCCAGGCCCGCCGGGAGCACCGCGGACTGCGCGACCCGGCGCTGCGCACGGTGGTCGCCGAGGACGGCACCGCGGTGATCGGCGTCCTCCTCGCGATCGTCGGCATGGCCCTGCACATGGTCACCGGGCAGGTCGTCTGGGAGGCGTCGGCCTCGCTGGCCATCGGCGTCCTGCTGGTGTACGTGGCCTACCGGCTCGGCGCCGAAGCCCGCACCCAGCTGATCGGGGAGGCCGCGGACCCGGAGCTGAGCGACAGGATCCGGGAACGGCTGGCCGAGGAGCCGGAGATCGACACCGTGGAAGCCCTGTTCACCATGAAGCTGGGACTGGACTCGACACTCGTCGCGGCCCGGGTCGACCTGGTGCCGGGGCTGGACAGCGAACGGGTGGAGGAGGTCCTGGTGCGCATCAAGGGTTCCCTCGCGGGGGCGTTCGCCGAGACCGACCACATCTTCCTGGACGTCACCGACCGCTCCGCACAGGAGGCACGGGAAAGCCCCGCCGCGACGGGGGAACGCGGCGGGGCCTGACATTCGGCTGCCCGGCCCTGAGCCGGTCCATGCCTCCCGGAAACAGATTATTCTAAATTCCGACGGTCCCCGGCCTGAAAGGATTCCCGGAACCGTCGGCTCCCCCTCCCGGCCCCACCACCGGCTACCGCGGCTCCAGTACGAAGACCGGGATCTCCCGGTCCGTCTTCTTCTGGTAGTCCGCGTACGGCGGGTACGCGGCGACGGCGCGCTCCCACCACTCGGCCTTCTCCGCGCCGGTGACCTCGCGGGCGGTCATGTCCTGCTTGACCGTCCCGTCCTGGAGTTCGACATGCGGCTCGGACTTCACGTTGAAGTACCAGACAGGGTGCTTGGGAGCGCCGCCCTGCGAGGCGACCACCGCGTACTTCCCGTCGTGCTCCACCCGCATCAGCGGGGTCTTGCGGATCTTGCCGCTCTTCGCACCCAGGGTGGTCAGCAGGATGACGGGCAGCCCGGTGTCCATCAGGGTGTTGCCCTCCTTCCCGCCCGAGCTCTCGTACAACTCGACCTGCTCCCGTACCCACGCGGTCGGGCTGGGCTCGTACTCGCCCTCAAGAGGCATGAGGTCCGTCCCCTCGTCTCTTCCGTCACTGACAGCATGATTCAACACCGGGAGTGCCCCGGATTCATCCGCACGACACCGGCCCCGGGCGTGGCCGGCCTCAGCCGGGCGCCACTGCCACCCGCACGGCGAGGCCCAGCATCATGGAGCTCGACAGGAGCGCCGTGACCAGCCGCCCCCGGTGCCCGGTCAGCGCCCGGCCGAGCAGGGCGCCGCCGCCCGCCAGCACCAGTTGCCAGCTCGCGGACGCGGCGAAGGCGGCGAGGACGAACACGGCCTGATCAAGCGCCGGTGGGGCGGCGGCCGAACGGGTGCCGACCACCAGGGCCGCGAAGTAGATCACCGTGGTGGGGTTGAGCAGAGTGATCCCGAGGAGGCCGAGAAACGCCCGTCCGGGGCCGGGTACCGGCCACTCGGCCCGGGTCGCCGGGGGCCGCTTTCGGTACTGGCGCACCGCGAGGACCGCCCCGCGCACCGCGAGGGCCACCAGGACCAGCGCCGAGAGCAGGCGCAGCGGCGTCAGCACCGGCAGCAGCGCGGCCGCGAGCGCCGCACCGCCGACCGCGGCGAGCAGCGCGTACAGACCGTCTGCGCCGGCGACGCCGAGCGCGGCGCAGACGCCGGTCCGCAGGGACGTGCGGGCCGTGAGGGACACTAGATATGTGCCGACCGCGCCGACCGGGACGGCGATCCCGTACCCGGCGAGCAGGCCGGCGACGAGCGCGGCCGTCACGGGCGTGCGGGCTCGGGCCTCCAGGGGCGTGCAGGCTGCTGCCGGCCCGGCACCGTACGGACGGTGGCGGTCAGCGGCATGCGGGCGTCAGGAGTGGTCATGCGCAGATCCTGTGGTCCGCGCCGCCGTACCGGCAAGCGAATTTCGGCGCGGAACCGTCCCCCGACCGCACGTGGTTCGGCCAGATCGGCCGGTTCACCGATCTGGCCGAACTTGCGGTCGTCCCATAGGTGCCTGAAGCATCTAATGAAGATCGGCACGACGTACGACTCTCGTCTGCGAGGTCTTCCATGAACGAACTGACGGACCTGAGGGCAGTGACGCCCCCCGCGCCGGCCGCAGCCGTGGCCTGGCCGCAGGACCGCACGTGCCCCTACCACCCGCCGTCCGCCTACGATCCCCTGCGCGAGGACCGGCCGCTGTCCCGCGCGACCCTGTTCGACGGCCGCCCCGTCTGGGTGGTCACCGGACACGCCGCGGCCCGCGCGCTGCTCTCCGACGCCCGGCTCTCCAGCGACCGCCGACGGCCCGCGTTCCCCATCCCGACGGAACGGGCCGCCGGGATCCGCGACCGCAGGGTCGCCCTGCTGGGTACGGACGACCCCGAACACCAGATCAAGCGCCGGATGATGATCCCGGCCTTCACCGTCAAACGCGCCACCCGGATGCGCCCGTCCATCCAGCGGATCGTCGACGGGCTGCTCGACACGATGATCGCCGAGGGGCCGCCCGCCGACCTGGTGAGTTCCTTCGCCCTGCCCGTGCCGTCCATGGTCATCTGCGACCTGCTCGGCGTCCCGTACGCCGACCACGAGTTCTTCGAGGCGCAGTCCAGGCGGCTGTTGCGCGGGCCGACGGCCGAGGACTCGATGGCCGCCCGCACCGCGCTGGAGGACTACCTGGGCACCCTGGTCGACAGCCGGAAACGGGACGCCGTCCCCGGCGACGGCGTCCTCGACGAACTCGTCCACGAGCGGCTCGCGAGCGGCGAGCTGGAGCGGGGCGAACTCCTCTCGCTGGCCATGATCCTGCTGGTCGCCGGGCACGAGACCACCGCCAACATGATCTCGCTCGGCACCTTCACCCTGCTCCGGAACCCCGAGCGGCTGGCCGAACTGCGCGCCGACCCCACGCTGATGCCCGCCGCCGTCGAGGAACTGATGCGGATGCTGTCCATCACCGACGGCCTGCTCCGGGTCGCCCTGGAGGACATCGAGGTGGCCGGCACCACCATCCGCGAGGGCGACGGCGTGCTCTTCGCGACCTCGGTCATCAACCGCGACGAGTCCGTCTACGACGACCCCGACACCCTCGACTGGCACCGCCCGGCCCGGCACCACGTGGGCTTCGGCTTCGGCATCCACCAGTGCCTGGGCCAGAACCTCGCCCGCGCCGAGCTGGAGATCGCGCTCACCAGCCTGTTGGAGCGGCTGCCGGACCTGCGGCTCGCCGCACCCCCGGAGACGATCCCCTTCAAACCCGGCGACACGATCCAGGGGATGCTGCAACTCCCCGTGACCTGGTAAGAGGCTTCTGCCATGCACATCGAGATCGACATCGACAGGGACGTCTGCATCGGCGCCGGGCAGTGCGCCCTGACGGCCCCCAACGTGTTCACCCAGGACGACGACGGCTTCAGCGCCCTGCAGCCCGGCATGGCCGACGGCGGCGGCGACCCCCTGGTCAAGGAGGCGGCCCGCGCCTGCCCGGTCCAGGCCATCACGCTCGAGGAGCTAGAGGGCCCCTAGGCTGTCGGCGGGTCCAGTACCGCGAGTTCCAGGCCCCGGAGCCGGGCCGGGTCGGCGATCACCTCGTACGCCGTCACCCGGCCGCCCTCGACGGTCACCCGCAGGACGTGCAGCAGGCGGCCGCGCGGCGCGACGAGGAGGCCGACCCGACCGTCGACCAGGGCCGGTACCGCGAACCGGGCGCGGTGGCGCAGCAGCACGGTGCCCTCGGCGACCGCGCGGGCACCCCGCAGCTCCGCCGCCACCCCCGGCGGCAGGGCCGCGGGATCGGCACGCCGGACCACGTCCGGGGCGAGCAGACCGAGGAGTACGCCCAGGTCGCCGCCGCGGGCGGCGGCCAGGAACGCCTCCACGACCCTGCGCTGCCCGGCCTGTTCGGCCGTCGGCATCGCGGGCGTGCCGCGCACCTTGTGCCGAGCCCGGCTGGCGAGCTTCTTCGCGGCGGGCAGCGACCGGTCGGTGATCGCCGCGATCTGTTCGAACGGCACCGCGAACAGGTCGTGCAGCACGAACGCCACCCGTTCGGCCGGATTCAGGGTGCCCAGCACCACCAGCAGGGCGAGCCCCACGGACTCGGCGAGCACCGTCTCCTCCTCGGGCCCGTCCTGCTCCCCGGCGGCCCGCTCCGCG
Organism: Streptomyces sp. NPDC006655; assembly: GCF_040703965.1. NCBI lineage: Bacteria > Bacillati > Actinomycetota > Actinomycetes > Kitasatosporales > Streptomycetaceae > Streptomyces > Streptomyces sp. NPDC006655. The sequence goes on from NZ_JBEYJU010000072.1 coordinate 19,739, forward strand.
AGGCCCGCGCCGTACGGCTCCTCACGACGGGCGGTACGGGCGCGCAGCATGTCCAGGCAGATCCGGGAGACCACCGTCGTCAGCCACGCGGTGAGGTTGTCGATCCCGCCGCCGCCCGTCCGGCCCAGGCGCAGCCAGGTCTCCTGGACCGCGTCCTCGGCGTCCGGTGCCGAACCGAGCATGCGGTACGCGATGGCCCGCAGCCGCTCCCGTCGCCCTTCGAACTCCGCCGCCAGTTCGTCGTGCGCGTCCATGGGTCACCTTTCCGTCCCGTGCTCCGTCACCCCGTCGACGCATCCGACCCGACCGAGGTGACCACCCCATGCTGCTGCACATCGACTCCAGTGCCGACGCGACCGCCGACTCCGTGACCAGGCGCCTCACCGCGGACTTCGCCCGCGCCTGGCGCGAGCGGCACCCGGCCGCCGAGTACCGCCACCGCGATCTGGCCACCGCGCCGGTACCCCCGCTGACCGCGGCCTTCCCCACCCTGGGCCGGCGGGTGGTGCGCGAGGGCTTCGTGCCGCCGGCCAAGGTGCCCGCGCTGATCGAGACCCCCGCCGAGGCCCGCGAGTGGGAGCTGACCCTGCCGCTGGTCACCGAACTGGCCGCCGCGGACACGGTGCTGCTCGGCGTCCCCATGTACAACCTCGCGGTGCCCGCCGCCCTGAAGGCATGGATCGACCGGGTGACCTTCCCCGGCGCCTTCACCCACCCGGACACGGGGGAGAGCCTGCTGGCCGGCAGCCGGGTGGTCGTCGCCATGGCCCGCGGCGGCGCCTACGGTCCCGATACCGGCCGGACCGACCTGGACTTCCAGACCCCCTACCTGAGGGCCTGGCTGGGCAGGCTCGGCGTCCGCCAGGACCGCATCCACCCGGTCGCCGCCGAGCTGACCCGCGTCGACGTGCTGCCCCACCCGGCCGCCGCGGCAGCGGCCTCGGCAACCTCCCTGACCAGGGCCCGCGCCACCCTCACGGCCCTCGCCACGGCCTGACCCCGGCAGCGCCGCGGCCCGGCGTCGGCCGACGCCACGACCAGGACGGCCCGTGGTGGCGGTCGTACGGGAACGAGTCGTGGGGGTTCGCCGGGCACGGGCTGACGACCCGGGGCCGGACGTGTCCCTTGCGGCAGCCCCCGCATACAGTGCCCGGATGACCGATGAGCCCCGTGCGCCCTTCCTCTACCTCGTCGTGTGCGCGGCGGGGGTCGCCGCCGGCGTCGGCCGGCTGATCACGGCGGCCCTGGACCGCGGCTGGGAGGTCGGGGTGATCGCCACGCCGGTCGCCATGAACGGGTTCTTCGACACCGCCGAGGCCGAGGCGCGCACCGGCCGTCCGATCCGCTCGGCCTGGCGGCGGCCCGCCGACCCCCGCCCGTTCCCAGCGCCGGACGCCGTGGCCGTCGCCCCCGCCACCTTCAACACCGTCAACAAGTGGGCCGCCGGGCTCGCCGACACCCTCGCCGTCGGCACCCTGTGCGAGGCCCTCGGTCTGGACGTCCCGATCGCCGTGCTGCCCTGTGTCGCCGACGCGCTGGCCGCGCACCCCGCCTACCAGGAGAGCGTGGCGCGGCTGCGCGGGCTCGGGGTCCGCTTCGTCGACCCGTATGCCACGACGGCCGAAACCGACGGCGGGCGCCCCGAGTTCGCCTGGGAGAGGGTGCTGGAACTGCTGGAGCGTGGCTGACGGCGACCGGTTCCCGCCCGCGTGACAGGAGACCGCCCGGCGGCCGACGTACGCTCGCCTGGAGAACGTGATCTCGACGGTGGGAGACAACGATGGAGTACGTGAAGCTCGGCCGCACCGGTCTGGACGTGTCCCGGATCTGCCTCGGCTGCATGACCTACGGCCTGCCCGACCGCGGCAACCACGAGTGGACCCTCGACGAGGAGGCGTCCCGCCCGCTCCTCCGGCAGGCGCTGGAGGCGGGCATCAACTTCTTCGACACCGCCAACGTCTACTCCGACGGCACCAGCGAGGAGATCGTCGGCAGGGCCCTGCGCGACTTCGCCCGGCGTGACGAGATCGTGCTCGCCACCAAGGTGCACGGCCGGATGCGCCCCGGACCCAACGGCGGCGGCCTGTCCCGCAAGGCGATCCTCACCGAGATCGACCACAGCCTCAAGCGCCTCGGCACCGACTACGTGGACCTGTACCAGATCCACCGTTACGACCACGCCACGCCGATCGAGGAGACGATGGAGGCGCTGCACGACGTCGTCAAGGCGGGCAAGGCGCGTTACATCGGGGCGAGTTCGATGTACGCCTGGGAGTTCTCCAAGGCCCAGTACACGGCCGAGCTGGGCGGCTGGACCAGGTTCGTCTCCATGCAGGACCACTACAACCTCCTCTACCGCGAGGAGGAGCGGGAGATGCTGCCGCTCTGCGCCGACCAGGGTGTGGGCGTGCTGCCGTGGAGCCCGCTGGCCCGCGGCCGCCTCACCCGGGACTGGGGCACGGTCACCGGCCGCAGCTCCACCGACGACTTCGGCAGCACGCTCTACCAGGAGGGCGACCGCGCGATCGTCGAGGCGGTCACCCGCATCGCCGACGACCGCGGCGTCTCCCGCGCCCAGGTGGCCCTGTCCTGGCTCCTCCACCAGGACACGGTGACGGCCCCGATCGTCGGAGCGTCCAAGCCGCACCACCTCGACGACGCGGTGGCGGCGGTCGAACTGCGCCTCAGCGACAAGGAACTGGCGGAACTGGAGCGCCCCTACGGACCCCACCCGATCGCCGGCCACTGAGGGGCCGCCCCCGCGAGCGCGTCACAACCGCGACGTACCGCAGGGCCCCGCCCCCTCGCTCTCCGGCAGGGAGACCCTCTCCCCGCGCATGGTCAACGTCCGGTAGTACCCGCCGATCCGCTCCGCCGACCGTCCCGCGTAGTGCCCGATGAACGACCGCCGGAACCGCTGGGCGGAGCGGTTCGGCCCGGAACCGTGCACCAGGCTCCCGTTGAAGAACAGGACGTCCCCCGGCGCCATGTCGACCGGCACCGCCGCGAGCTCCTCCGGCGGTGCCACGTACTCCCGGGCGAACGACAGTCGCTCGTCCGACTCCTCGGGACAGAACAGGTCCATCCGGTGCGTGCCCGGCACCACCTCGAGGCCCCCGTTCTCCCGGTCGATCGCGTCACAGGCGACCCAGGCGGCCACACAGGTCCCCGGCTCCACCCGCAGATAGAAGTTGTCCTGGTGCAGGGCCTGCCCCCGGGCGCCCGGCGGCTTGAAGTAGAACATGCTCTGCGCGGCCAGCACCTCCTCCCCGAGCAGCCCCTCCAGGATCATCCGCAGCCGCGCGTCCAGCAGGAACCGCCGGGCGAGCGGGCTGATCTCGTGGGGGTGCATCACCCTCGGATAGCGGTGCAGCGGGTCCGCCGTCGGTCCCGGCTCGAAGTGCCCCGGCACGGGCCGCCCGGCCGCGTGCAGCGCCGCGAACTCCGCGCACAGCGCGTCGATCTCGGCCGCCCCGAACAGACCTCTCACGACGGCGAAGCCGTCCTCCTCGAACTGCCGCAGGATGGTGGTGCCGTTGCCCGTGACCGTCATGACCGTCCTCCTCGTTCGGCTCCCCCGGGCTGTCACGCTAGGCGGACGCGCCGGGGGAGAGGATGCCCATGAACGCTGAGGACTTGCCCACAACCGCTGCCCCGGCCCCGCCCCCGGGCACGGTCGTCACCGGCCGCTACCACCAGGAGGCCGGGTACCGGATCAACCGCCCGCAGGGGTCGACCAGTTGGCTGCTCATCTGGACCACGGACGGCGCGGGCCTGGTCCGGCAGGGAGCCGTCCGGACCCGGGCCCGCCCCGGCGACCTGGTCGTCCTCGCGCCCGGCGCCCCGCACAGCTACGCGGTCGACCCCGGCGCCGGCCGCTGGGGCTTCTGGTGGACCCACTGCCGGGCCCGCCCCGCCTGGGTCCAGTGGCTGGGCCCGTGCGCCCTCGGCGACGGCGTGTACGCCGTCGCCGCCCCGGACGGCAGCCACACCCGCATCGAAGCGGCCTTCCAGCGCATACTCACCGACTCCCGCTGGACCGGCACCGGCGCACCACCCGAAGGGGGCGGGGCGATCGCGGGTCCACCGGGGGAGGACCGCGCCGTCGAGGCGGGCGCGGCGGGTGTCGCCGTCGCCCACGGGAGCGCGGCGCGTGAGCTCGCCCTGTGTTCGCTGGAGGAGGTCGTCCTGCTCGCGGTGGCCGGGGCGCACCGGGCGCCGGGCGGTCCGGACGAGCGGGACGGACGGGTCAGGCGCGCCGAGGAGCTGATCGCCGCAGACCCGGGCGCCCCGCACACCGTCGGCACGCTCGCGGCGCGGGTTTCGCTGTCACCGTCCCGGTTCGCCCACCTGTTCACCCAGCAGACCGGCACGTCCCCGATGCGCGCGGTGCGCGAGGCGCGGCTGCGGCACGCCGCCCGCCTGCTGGAGAGCACCGACCTGACCGTCGAGCGGATCGCCGCCGCGTCCGGATTTCCCAGCCCGTTCCACTTCAACCGGGTTTTCCGCGAAAGCCACGGTGTCCCGCCCGGTGCCTACCGTTCCGGTGAACGCCTTTGAATCCACCCATCATTGGTTCCTGAACGCCGGCGGACGGACGGGTGACGCAGGTCGGGACGTGTTCCAATGGTTGGAGTCGTGGTTGCCCGGGTCGGCTGTGAATCCTCGTGGCAATTTCGGCGCCGATACGGTGGCAGGGCCCGAACCCGCTCATTGACGATTCGTCAATTCGGCGCGCCGCCAGGGCACTGCGCAAAACCCGAAGATCCCTTGTTCTGCCCTGCTGGCCTGTGCAAAGGTGTGCCGTGTCGGCATGCGGACAATTGTTTTCTCCCTGCATGCGCGAGGCCGCTCCCGTTCGCCCCCCACGCTTCACAAGAGCTGCCGACGGCGGACATGCGAGCGCCGAACCCCCTACAGGCCCGTCCGGTCATGCTGTCGGCCGGGCCGTGTGCCGGTCGCATACCAGAGGGTATGGACCGCATCCCGCGTTGCGTCTGGAAGGAATGCAGCCGTGAATGACGCAGGCCTGGGGAATTCCCCAACCCCCGCCCGGCCGTTCGACGTCACCGACGAGCAGCTCAGCTCCGAGCTGAAGCAGTGGACCGGTACCGCGCCCGCCCTGCACCCCGTCGGGGAACTGCTCGACCGGCACTGGGAAGCGGCCTTCGCCTACGCCCGTCTGTGCACCGACGGGACGCGCGGCGCGGGCATGCTCACCACCGCCGCGTTCACCCGGCTCTTCGGCGAGTCCCTGCGCCAGGCCGGCCCCACCGCCGCCTGGCGCCCCCAGCTGCTGGTGACGGTCCGCCGCATCGCCGCCGAATGGGACAACGACGGCCGGGGTGAACTCCTGCACCCCGAACTGCGCGCGGGCACCGGCGAGCGGGCCGCCGCGCGGCTGCTGCCGCCCGCGAACCGGCGGCTGCTCTCCCGTGCCTTCCAGCGCCTGACCCAGTCCTCGCGGGCCGTGCTGTGGCACACCGAGGTCGAGTCGGAACCGCTGTCGACGCCCGCCGCACTGCTGGGTTTCGACGAACAGGACGCGCGGGTCGAACTGCGCCGGGCCCGTGAGCGACTGCGCGAGGAGTGCCTCCAGGTGCACCGCGAACTCGCCCACGAGGACGAGTGCCAGCGTTACGTCCGGATGATCGACGTGACCTTCCGGCGCGGCGGGGCGGACGTCGACCGGGACCTCCAGCAGCACCTGAACGGCTGCCGGCACTGCCGGTACACCGCCGACCAGCTCCACCGGTTCAACGGCGGCCTCGGCCTCGCCCTGGCGGAGGCCGTGCTCGGCTGGGGCGCCCGCGGCTACGTGGAGTCCCGGGCCGGCCGCACCGGGGAGGCCGCCGAACCGGCGCCCGTACCCGAGGACGTCGTCGCGGGGGGTGAGGCCTTCGCCCCCGCGGCGGCCGCCGGCAAGGACCTGGTGGTGCACCCCGCCGCCTCCCGGCGCACCCAACAGCGTGCCGCCCGCCGGGCGCGCCGCCGCACCCTCACGGCGGCCGTCGGCACCGTGAGCGGCCTGGTCGTCCTGCCGCTGGTGCTGTGGGCGGTGCTCGGCACCGGCGACGACTCCGGTACGCCCGCGGCCAGGCCCTCGGCCAAGCCCGGCAACGGCAGCTCCACCTCCGGCCCCTCCTGGGCCGGCACCGGCCGGACCACCCAGGGCACCCTGCGCGGCCGGCTGCACAACATCGCCTCGGGCCTGTGCATCGGCGTGGTCGGCAAGAAGGCCGTCAAGGGCGCCGAGACCGAACTCGCCGCGTGCTCGTCGGTCGCCAGCCAGCAGTGGACGTACGAGACCGACGGACAGTTGCGCAACGGCGCCGACCCCGGTCTGTGCCTCGACTCGCACCTCGGGTACTCCGTGCGGCTCGCCCCGTGCTCGGGCGCCACCGGGTCCGGCGCCCGGAGCATCCGCTACGACTTCACGCTGCAGGGCGCCCTGGTGCCCCGCTGGGACCAGGACCTGGCGCTCGCCCCGGCGGCCACCGACGGCGGCGGTTCCCTGGTCGTCAAGACCCGGGCGAACGCCGGCACGCAGCACTGGGTGATGGACACCTCGCAGCCCGACCTGCAGATGCAGATCGTCAACTGGGACGCCGAGACGAGCCCGACGCCGGCCCCGAGCGCGTCCCGGACCCCGACGACCGGGGCCGCCAGGCCCGCCGCGCCGGCCCCCAGCCCCTCGGCGTCACGGACGACCGCACAGCCGACACCGTCGACCACCACCCCCGGTGACAACCCCTGCGCCCAGTACCCGGGTTACTGCTACGGAGGCGGCCAGTACGGCGGTGGCTGGGGCTACGGCAGTGGTCACGGCGGTGGTTACGGCGGTCGGCAGCACCGCTGAGGCGGCGGCCTCAGTGGTGGTGCGGCGGCGCGGGCGGCATGGTCGTCAGGTCCGGCGCACCCTCCGGCCACACCAGCAGCACCGGGCAGGGCGCGTGGTCGACGACGAAGCGGGCCGCCCTGCCCAGGCTGTGCGGCCCGAGCCGGGACCGGTCGCCGTCCCGGGCGACGATCAGCAGACCGGCCCCCTCCGCGGCGGCCACCACCTCCCGCTCGACCCGTCCGGTCCGCTCCAGCCGGGTGCACGGCAGCCCCAGCCGTGCCTCGGCCGCGTCGAGCAGCTCCACCGCGGACTGCCCGCCGAACTCCACCAGCCGCCGCTCCGGGTCCGGTCCCGAGCCCGCCCGGCCCAGCAGACCCGAGAACGCGCCGTGCGCGAGCCCGGCCACCCCCGGCTCGGTCACATGCAGCAGAACCACCTCGGACGCCGCCCGCGCGTGCTCGCGCGCCGCGTCCACAGAGGCCGGCCAGGTCCCCTCGACCAGCCAGACGATCACCCGCATCTCCATGGCCTCCTGTCTGCGTCCTGTCTACACACCGACCACCTGGAGCGCCCCCCACAGTGCCACCACGGCCCCGCACAGCGCGGCCGGCACGGCGAGCAGCCCCAGCCGGGTGAACTCGCCGAGGTCCACGCCGTGGTCGTGCTGGTGCACGATCCTGCGCCACAACAGCGTCGCGAGCGACCCGGCGTAGGTGAGGTTCGGTCCGATGTTCACCCCGAGCAGTACGGCGAGCACCGCGCCGGGGCCGCCGGGCACCGCCAGCGGCAGCAGCACGAGCACCGCCGGCAGGTTGTTGATCAGATTCGCCACCACGGCGGCGAGCGCGGCGACGCCGAGCAGCGCGGGCAGTCCGCTCCCGCCCGGCAGGACGTGCCCGAGCGCGTCGGCGAGTCCGTTGTCGACGACCGCCCGCACCACGATCCCGAGCGCCAGCACGAACGCCAGGAACGCGGGCGACGCCGCCTTCACCACCGTCAGCGGGGTCGCCCGCCGCCGCACCAGCGCACGGCCGGCCAGCACCAGCGCACCCGCGCACGCGGCCCACGCCGGGTCGATGCCCAGCGCCGAGGTGAGCACGAACCCGGCGAGCGTGCAGCCGACCGTCACCAGCGCGAACACCGGCAGCCGGGGCGGCTCGCCGGTGTCCTTCGCACCCGGGGCCGCCGAGGACAGATCCGTGGCGAAGAATTTACGGAACACCAGGTACTCCGCGCCGATGGCCACCAGCCAGGGCAGCACCATCAGCGCCGCGAAGCGGGTGAAGCTCAGCCCGCTGGCCGCGAACGCCAGCAGGTTCGTCAGGTTGGACACGGGCAGCAGCAGCGAGGCGGTGTTCGACAGGTGCGTGCAGGCGTAGACGTGCGGTTTCGCCCGTACCCCGGACCGGGCCGCCGTCGCGAACACCACCGGCGTCAGCAGCACCACCGTCGCGTCCAGACTCAGTACGGCCGTGATCACCGACGCCAGCGTGAACACCGCCGTCAGCAGCCGCACCGGCCGCCCCGCCGACCAGCGGGCCATCCACGCCCCGCAGGCCTGGAACAGCCCCTCCACGTCGCAGAAGTGGGCGAGCACCAGGACGGCGGCGAGGAAACCGACGACCGGGCCCAGCTGCTCGGCCTCCGCCCGGGCATGGTCGAGGGAGATCGCCCCGGTGGCGATCACGATGCCCGCCGCGGGCACGGCGAGCACGGCCTCCGGCAGGCCGCGCGGCCGGATCACGGCCCACGCGAGCACGGCGGCGAGCAGGACGACGGACAGGGTTTCGGCGAGCGGGGTGTTCAGGGCGCGTTCCTCAGGACGTGATCAAGTGCGGCCCGCCCATGAAAGCAGACCGAGGTTACGAGGACCGGTTACCCGCTGCGCCCAGGAATTCTGCCCAGCCGCCCGTCGGCTCCTGCCCCGGGTTCAGCGTGCGCAGCTTGCGCAGCACCGCCGGGTCCTGCGCCTCCAGCCACGCCACCAGCTGCTTGAAGGAGACGAACCGCACGTCGTCGTGGTCGGCCATCCGGCCGATCGCCTCCTCGACGGCGTCCATGTAGATGCCGCCGTTCCAGCGCTCGAAGTGGTTGCCGATGAAGAACGGCGCCCGGTTGGTCGAGTACGCCCGCTCGAACCCGGCGACGTAGCTGTCCCGGGCCTGCGTGCGCCAGGCGTCGTATTGGGCCTTGTCGCCCAGCGGGTTGCCGGCGGACTGGTTGTACATCATGTTGTAGTCCATCGACAGGACCTGGAAGGAGTGTCCGGGGAAGGGTATGGACTGCAGGGGGAAGTCCCAGATGCGGTTGCCCTGCACCTTGCCCGGCCAGATCTGCAGGCCGCCGGGGGAGCTGGCGTCGTACTTCCAGCCGAGCGCGGCCGCGGTGGGCAGCAGGTTGGCCTGGCCCTCCAGGCACGGGGTGCGGCCGCCGACCAGCTCCTTGCGGTAGTCGAAGGGCAGCGGCTCCAGGTCGGTGAAGCCGGTGTTCGTCTTCCACTTGGTGACGAAGTCCACGGCCTGGTCGATCTCGCTGCGCCATTCGGCGGGGGACCAGTTCCGCACGCCGTCCGAGCCGCAGAAGTGCCCGTTGAAGTGGGTGCCGATCTCGTGGCCCTCCAGCCAGGCGGCCCGCACCTGCTGGAGCGTGGCGTGGATGTGCCGGTCGGCGAGGTACCCGATCGCGGAGGCGCCGACCGCGTGCCGCGGCGGGCGGTAGAGGTCCTTCCTGGCCTCCGGCAGCGTGTAGATGCCGGAGAGGAAGAACGTCATCTTCGCGCCGTGGTCGGCGGCCACCTTGCGGAAGCGGGAGAACAGCTGGTTGCTGAGTTCGCCCGCGCCGTCCCAGGAGAACACCACGAACTGCGGCGGCTTGGCGCCGGCCGCGAGGCGGGCGGCCTTCGGCTGGTGGGGCTGGGCCCCGGTGTCGGCGGTGGAGCCGTCGCCGATCAGCTTCAGCGGCCTGGCCGGCGCGCTCCCGTTCGCGCCGCCGTCCTTCACGCCGTCGGCCGAACCGCCGCCGCCCAGCGACCAGTTGCCGTTCGAGCACGCGGAGAGGGCACCCAGGGCCCCCGCCGTCGCGCCCGCCGTCAGCACCCGCCTGCGAGAGATGCCGCCCATGTCCGCCCCGATTCCGTCGTGCCGGCCCCTCGTGGAGCCGCCTGCTGCGTGGTCGTCGGGTTCGATGGGCGGTCCGGCGGAAAAGATCGGAGGCGGCCGCGCGTGTTGCACGTCTGTGACAGTCGTGGCCCGGACATGACGAACCCCGCCGCCCCGGGGGGAGGGGGCGGCGGGGTCCGGTCAGGGGGGGAGGGGGCGGCGGGGTCCGGTCAGGGGGTGGTCAGGCGCCGGTGCCGGCGCTGAACACGTTCAGGCGCACCGCGGAGGAGTTCCCGGACACCGGGACCGGGCCGCCCTTCCACGCCACCTTCAGGGAGTCCTTCTCGTCCGGCGGGGTGACGACCAGCGAGGCGGGGGTCGCCGTTTTGGCACCGCTGATGTCCGGGCTGGAGAAGGTCAGCCCCGCCCAGGCGCTCCGGCCCGGCCCGAGGGTGACCGTCGTCGCGGTGGCGCCGGGCTCGCGCTGCGGATCGGGGCCGAGCTGGGTGCCGGACGCGTCCACGAAGGCGGCGCCGGGATAGCCGCGCACGGTGCAGGTCCGGCCCGACGTGTTGGTGAGCACGATCGGGAAGTTCTCCTGCCCGGCCCCGGGGTCGTTGCGGCCCACCGAGGCGGTCAGCTCGGAGGTGTGGCAGCGGGTACCGGACGCGGTGGTGGTGCCGCCGCCCGTCGATGCCCCGGTCGCCGCCCCACCGGTCGCCGTGCCGGTGTTCCGCGGGGTCGGCGAGGCCCCGGTGCCGTCCGGTGCGGAAGCGGTGCCCGAGCCGGCCGAACCCGCCGAGCCGTCGGTCGCGGGCGCGGCCGTGCCCGACACCGACTCCGGGGACTTGCCCTGACCGCCGTCGCCGCAGGCGGTCAGGAGGCCCAGGGCGGCGGCCGTGCTCGCGAGCAGGGCCGCCCCGCGCCGCAAGGACTGGGACGTGTGCGCCATCTGTCTCACCACTCCTGGATGTCATGGCACGCGTACGGGACGTGCCCCGAGGCGCTCCGTGCGCCGTCCACCCCATCCGATGGGACGAACGGCGGAAAAGTTCGGGGGCACGCCGTGGATTCATCGGGTCAGGTGACCCGCAGCGAGCGGAGTATGCCGTCCGTGGTACTGCTGTCGGCGGCGCCCTTCTGCCGCACCTGCACGTACACCTGGGGCTGGGCGCCCCCGTCGGCCGGACCGAGGGCCGCCTCCTGGATCGAACCGCCCGCGCCGGAGCAGCCGCTCCAGGTCCGCACCCGGCCCTTCCACGAGGTGCCGGTGTAGGTACGGCTGCCCTCGTAGCGGCAGCCCGAGTGGGTCAGCGCGGTCACCTCGGCGGCGACGTCCCCGTGCTCGCTCAGGCCGATGAAGACGCCGTTCACCGCGGTCGTCAGGTCCTGCCACGCGGACACGTCGTCGGCGACCACCAGGCCCGGCTCGTGACCCGACGCCAGCCCCAGGGCCCGCGGGTTCCAGCCGGCGTCCCGCAGTTCGCCCGCCCACCCCGAGGGCACCTCGGCGACCACGCGCCCGGTCGAGTCGGCGACCCGCGTCCGGTCGCCCGCCGTCCCGCCGTGCTGCACCAGCGTGACCGCGGCCGCCGTGCCGCCGGCCGCGAGGACCGCGGCCAGGGTCAGCGTGACCGCGTTGAGCCGCCGGCGGATCCCGTCCAGGCGCCTCGGCCGACGGGCCGCCGAACGGTCCGCCAGCCGGTCCAGCTCGTCCGCGAACGCGTGCGCGGTGGGCCAGCGCCGCTGCCGGTCCGGCTCCAGAGCGCGCATCAGCGCCCGCTGCACGTCCTCCTCGAGGTCCGGCCGCAGCCGGTCGGGCCGCACCACCTGGCCGGGCGCGCCCGGCACGGTCGCGGTCACCAGCTCGTAGCCCACCGCCCCCAGGGCGTAGATGTCGGCGCGGGCGTCGATGCCGGCGCCCGGCTGGGCCTGCTCCGGCGGCTGGTAGCCCGCCGAGCCGGCGGCCAGGGTGAGCCCCGACGCCTGCGCCAGGCTCTTCGCGAGCCCCAGGTCGGCCAGCAGCACCCGACGGGTGCCGTCCGGCGCGGTGCGCAGCAGCACGTTGGTCGGTTTGATGTCCCGGTGCACGATCCCCGCCTCGTGCAGGTCGGCCGCGCCGCGCGCCGCCAGCGCGGTCAGCCGCAGCGCGTCGGGCACCGGCAGCGGGCCGCCGGCGAGCAGATCGGCGAGGGTGCCCGCGTCGGCGTACTCCATCACGAAGTACGGCCGTCCGTCCGGGAGTTCGCCGATGTCGTAGACCTGCACCACCCGCTTGGAGTCGGCCCGGCGCAGCAGCCGCGCCTCGGACAGGAAACGGTCGTGGACGTCGAGACGGTGGGACCAGTTGTCCGCGAGGACCTTCACCGCGACCGGGGCGTCCAGCTGGTCGTCGTGGGCGAGCCAGACCGTCCCGAAGGCACCGGTGCCCAGGCGCCGTTCGAGGCGATAGCGGCCGATCCGCTCCAGGGGTTGCATACGACTATCATGCCTGGCCTGAGATCGACTTCGAGGGGGACCTCCCGTGCCGGACGCCGCGCTGACCGAAGACCTCGCCCGGCGGGCCGCCGCCGGTGACCAGCTGGCCCTGAACCAGTTGCTGACCGAGGTCCGGCCCGACGTCGTACGGCGCTGCGGACGCTTCCTGCCGTGCCGTGAGGACGCCGAGGAAGCGGCCCAGGACGTGCTGCTGCAGATCTCCCGGAAGATCTCCACCTTCGAGGGCCGCAGCAGGTTCAGCACCTGGCTCTACACGGTCGTCGCCAACTGCTCCCGGCAGAAGTACCGGGACCTGAAGCGGCGGGCGGCGGAGGAGCCGGCGGCCATCGAACCCGCCCAGTACGTCGACCCGCGCACCACCAGCGTGATCGCGGGGTCCCGCATCGACCTGCTGGAGGCGCTGGACCGGCTGGAGCGCGAGCACCCGCAACTGGTCGCGCCGCTCGTCTACCGGGACATCTGCCAGCTGGACTACGCCGAGGTCGCGGAGCGGGTGGGGATTCCGCTGGGGACGCTGAAGTCGCGGCTGCACGAGGCACGCAAGCAGGTCCGGCCGTGGCTGAGCGCACCGTGACCTGACAGCACTGAGGGGCCGCATCCGTGCGGCCCCTTTCCCTTTTCAACGTATAGCGCACCGGGGGGCTTGCGGCAAGGCCCCCCTCGTCCCGCAGAATCGCAGGCCGAGATCAGGAACTGCGGTTTTTAGGGGGGTACGGGACATGCGTGTGCTGTTGATGGGATACGGGTCGCGCGGAGACGTCGAGCCGTTGGCGGGACTGGGGGCGGCGCTGCGCTCCCTCGGTGCCGAGGTACGGGTGTGCGCGCCGCCGGACGAGGAGTTCGCGGAGCTGCTGGCCCGCGCGGGCGTGACGCACGTACCGTTCGGGCCCTCCGTGCGCGCCCTGGTGACCAGGCCGAACCCGTCGCCCGAGGACGCCTTCAAGCTCGCGCCCGAGCTGGTCGCCGCACACTTCGACACGGTCGCCCCGGCGGCCGAGGGATGTGACGCGCTGGTGGCGAGCGGGCTGATGCCGGCCGGTGCCCGGTCGGTGACGGAGAAGCTGGGCATCCGGTACGTGTTCGCCTGCCCGCACCCGTTCGGCATGCCGTCCTCGCACTTCCGGCCGGCCGGACGGCCGGGGCGCCCGGCCCCGCCGGACGCCGATCTGCGGACGCTGTGGAAGGTGGACGGCGAGAAGGTGAACGCGCTGTACGGCGAGGCGCTCAACACCCACCGGGCGGCGATCGGCCTGCCGCCCGTCGAGAACGTCCGCGACCACGTCCTCACCGGCCGGGCGTGGCTGGCGGCGGACCCGGTCCTGGGTCCGTGGCAGGACCTCACGGACCTCGACCTCGTCCAGACCGGGGCGTGGGTGCTGCCCGACGAACGTCCGCTGCCCGAGGACCTGTCGGCGTTCCTGGCGGCCGGTGAGCCGCCGGTGTACGTCGGTTTCGGCAGCATGGCGCTGCGCGGCGCGCCGGACGCCGCGAAGGTGGCCGTCGAGGCGGTACGGGCCCAGGGACGGCGGGTGCTCGTCGCGCACGGCTGGGCGGGGCTCGCCGCGGCCGACGACGGGGCCGACTGCTTCGTGATCGGTGAGGTCAACCACCAGGCGCTGTTCCGGCGGGTGGCGGCCGTCGTGCACCACGGCGGCGCGGGCACGACGACGACCGCGGCCTTGGCCGGGACGCCCCAGGTGGTCGTCCCGCAGATCGTCGACCAGCCGCACTGGGCCGCCCGGGTGGCCGAACTGGGCATCGGCGCGGCCCACGACGGCCCCGCCCCGACCGTCGAGTCCCTCTCGACCGCCCTCGCGCAGGCCCTCACCCCCGGGACGCGCACCCGCGCCGCCGAGGTGGCCCGCACGATGCGCACCGACGGGGCGGCGGTGGCGGCGAGGCTGCTGCTGGACGGCGCCTGAACCCGTACGTGCCGTGAACAGGGGGGCGCCGGGCCCCGAGCCCGGTGCGGCCCCTCCACTCCTTCGCCCCCACAGGCTCCTCGCCCCTTCACTCCTCGCCCCTTCACTCCTCGCCCCTCCACTCCTTCGCCCTCCACTCGTGACTCCCGCCGTGTCCCGGCGCCCGCTGTGGGCGCCCCCGGTCGTACCGCCCCTCCATGGAGCTGATGCAGTGACCCCCCTGACCACCCGTGCCTTCGCCCTGCCCGAACGTCTCTCCGCCAAGGCCGACCCGGCACTGATCGCCGGTGACGAGCGGCACTTCGCCGCCGTCGCGGACTGTCTCGCGCAGTCGATCGCGGAGCTGTCCGACCGCCTCGACGCCGAGCTCAGGGCGCCGGGCGGCACCGGGCGGGCCGCGATGGACCGGGACAACGAGGTCCACCGGCTGACCGGGCGGCTGCGCACCCTGCGCCGCTTCGGCCTCGATCTGTGCCTCGGGCACTTCGTCCGCGCCGACGACCCCGAGCCCGTCTACGTCGGCCGGCTCGGTCTCACCGGCGCCGACGGCCGCCGGCTGCTGGTCGACTGGCGGTCCCCCGTGGCCGAACCGTTCTTCGCGGCCACCCACGCCGACCCGATGGGGCTGCGCAGCCGGCGCAGGTACCGCTGGACGGACGGCCGGATCAGCGACTACTGGGACGAGGTGTTCACCGCGGACGGTCTCGAAGGGCATGCCGCGCTCGACGACCAGTCGGCCTTCGTGGCCAGCCTCGGCGCCGACCGGTCACCACGCATGCGCGACGTGCTCGCCACCATCCAGGCCGACCAGGACGCGATCATCCGCGCCGGATCCCGGGGCGCCCTCGTCGTCGACGGCGGCCCGGGCACCGGCAAGACCGTTGTCGCCCTGCACCGCACCGCCCACCTCCTGTACGCCGACCCCCGCCTCGGACACCGGCGCGGCGGCGTGCTGTTCGTCGGTCCGCACCGGCCCTACCTGAACTACGTCTCCGACGTGCTGCCCAGCCTCGGCGAGGAGGGAGTGCAGACCTGCGTCCTGGCCGACCTCGTCGACGAGGGAGCCGGCGCGGCACCCGAGCCCGACCCCGAGGTGGCGCGGCTGAAGGCGTCCGCCGACATGGTGAGGGCGATCGAGACGGCGGTCCGCTTCTACGAGGAGCCGCCCGCCGAGGGGACGACGGTCAGCACCGACTGGGCCGACCTGCGGCTCACCGCCGACGACTGGGCCGACGCGTTCCGCGCACCGGCGCCGGGCACCCCGCACAACGAGGCCCGCGACCAGATCTGGGACGAGCTGGCCGCCATCCTGCTGGACAAGTACGCCGGTGACGACGTCACGCCCGAACAGTTCCGCGCGTCGATCCAGCAGGACGGTGAGCTGGTCGAGACCCTGCACGCGGCCTGGCCCCTGCTGGAGCCGACCGACCTGGTCGGGGATCTCTGGTCGGTGCCCGCCTACCTGCGGATGTGCGCCCCCTGGCTCGGCCCGGACGACGTGCAAAAGCTGCGGCGCGCCGACGCGCAGGCGTGGACGGTGTCCGACCTGCCCCTGCTGGACGCGGCCCGGCAGCGGCTCGGCGATCCGCAGGCGGCCCGGCGCCGGCAGCGGCAGGAGGCCGTCCTCGCCGCACAGCGCGAGCGGATGGCGCAGGTCGTCGACAACCTGATCGGCGCCGCCGCCGACTCGGGTGCCGACGGTGACGACGGCGAGGGCCTGGTGCGGATGCTGCGCGGCGCGGACGCCGAGGTCAGCCTGGTCGACGAGTCCGAACTGCCCACCGCGGTCCCGGACCTGCTCGCCGGGCCCTTCGCGCACATCGTCGTGGACGAGGCCCAGGAACTCACCGACGCCGAGTGGCAGATGCTGCTGCTGCGCTGCCCGTCCCGCAGCTTCACCATCGTCGGGGACCGCGCCCAGGCCCGGCACGGCTTCACGGAGTCGTGGCGCGAGCGCCTCGAACGGGTCGGGTTCGACCGGATCACCCTGACCTCCCTGAGCATCAACTACCGCACACCCGAAGAGATCATGACGGAGGCCGAGCCGGTCATCCGGGCCGTGCTGCCCGACGCCAACGTGCCGACCTCGATCCGCGTCGGCGGGCTGCCCGTCGTGCACGGCGCCGTGTCGGAGCTGGACACGATCGTCGACACCTGGCTCGCCACCCATGCCGAGGGCATCGCGTGTGTGATCGGCGCTCCCGCCCACACCGCCGGCGAGCGGGTCCGCTCGCTGTCCCCGGCGCTGTCGAAGGGACTGGAGTTCGACCTGGTCGTCCTCGTGGACCCGGAGGAGTTCGGCGAGGGCGTCGAGGGCGCCGTGGACCGCTACGTGGCGATGACCAGGGCGACCCGGCAACTGGTGGTCCTCACGAGCGGCGCCTACTAGCTCCCGTCCTGGTCGAGCAGCGACAGCTCGGCCCAGATCGTCTTGCCCTCGGGCGTGTGCCTGCTGCCCCAGCGCTGCGTCAGCTGTGCCACCAGCAGCAGGCCCCGGCCGCCCTCGTCCCAGGTCTTGGCCCGGCGCAGGTGCGGTGCCGTGTGGTTGGTGTCGGAGACCTCGCAGATCAGGGTGGTCAGGTCGTTGATCAGCCGCAGCCGGACGGGGTGGGCGCCGTAGCGGAGGGCGTTGGTGACCAGTTCGCTGACCACCAGTTCCACCGTGAAGGCGGCGGTGCTCAGGTTCCAGACGTCCAGCTGCTCCCCGACCTCCTTGCGGATCCGCGCCACCAGTGCGGGGTCGGCCGGGACGTCCCAGGTCGCCACCCGGGACGGCGGCAGGCTCTGGGTGCACGCCAGCAGCAGGGCCACGTCGTCGGCGGCGCCGCCCGACGGCAGCAGGGCGTGCAGGATCCGGTCGCAGGTCTCGTCCAGGGAGTCGCTGTACGCCGCCAGCGCCTCGTGGAGCAGACGGCGACCGGTGTCCGGATCCCGGTGCCGGGAGGTGATCAGCCCGTCCGTGAACATCGCCAGCACCGTGCCCTCGGGCAACTCGATCTCGGTCGACTCGAACGGCAGTCCGCCCAGGCCCAGCGGGGGACCCGCCGGCAGGTCCACCTCGTGCAGGCGGCCCCCCGGGCGCAGGACGACCGGGAGCGGGTGACCGGCCCGGGCCAGCGTGCAGCGCCGGGACACCGGGTCGTAGACGGCGTACAGGCAGGTCGCGCCGACCTCCCCGGGGCTGCCTTCGCCGCCCTGCTCCTCGGAGAGCCGGAGCACCAGGTCGTCGAGGTGGGTGAGCAGCTCGTCCGGGGCCAGGTCGATGTCGGCCAGGGTGCGCACGGCAGTGCGCAGCCGGCCCATGGTCGCCGAGGCCTGCACACCGTGGCCGACGACGTCCCCGACCACCATGGCCACCCGCAGCCCGGACAGCGGGATCACGTCGAACCAGTCGCCGCCCACCCCGGCGCGGGCTGCGGGCAGATAGCGCGAGGCGGCCCGCAGGGCGGCGGTGTGCGGCAGCGTCCGGGGCAGGAGGCTGCGCTGCAGGGCCAGGGCGGTCTCGCGCTCGCGGGAGAAGCGGCGGGCGTTGTCGATGCAGACGGCGGCCCGCGCGGTGATCTCCTCGGCCAGCAGCACGTCGTCCGCGCTGAACGGGTCGGGCCGCCGGTGCCGGGTGAGCACCGCGACCCCGAGGGTCACCCCGCGCGCCTGGATCGGCACCGCCATCGAGGCGTGCACGCCGAACTCGCGCACCCGCTCGCGGCGCACCTTGTGCCAGGTCAGCCATTTCGTCATGTCGCCCGAGGGCACCGAGGCCACGATCGTACGGCCCGCGATCAGCGAGTCGGCCTGCGGCGAGAAGGCCGGGTACGACTCGGCGTGCCCGGGTTTCAGCACCGCCTCGGGGGTGCCGGGCAGCACGGACCGGTGCGCGGTGCGGCGCAGCGTGACCGGCGCCGACAGCCGCACCGGCAGGTCGGCGCCGGTCTCCGGCGGGTCCAGCAGGTCGACGGTGACGAAGTCGGCGAGCGCGGGGACGCAGACGTCGGCCAGTTCCTGCGCCGTACGGGTGACGTCCAGGGTGCTGCCGATGCGTACGCTCGCCTCGTTGACCAGCTGGAGACGTTCCCTGGCCAGGTAGTTCTCGGTGAAGTCGTGCGCGGCCAGGCACACCCCGCGCACCCGTCCCGCCGTGTCGCTGATCGGCGCCATCCGGGCCAGCCAGGCGTGTGCCAGATCCTCGCCGCCGGTGCGCAGGTACGTCTGGACGTCCAGCGGGCGTCCCGAGGTCAGCACCCGGAGCATGTTCCGCTCCAGTTCCTCGCTCTGCGGCTGGCCGCCGATCTCCACGATCCGCAGCCCCTGGATGTGTTCCTCGGGCAGCCCGATGACCTCGGCCATCGCCTCGTTCACCCGGCGCAGCCGCAGGTGCTCGTCGTAGACGGCGACGGCGCACGGCGACTGCATCAGGACCGCGGTGCCCAGCGGGTCGTCCGGGCCGCGCGGACCGCTGCCGTCCAGCGGGGAGACCACCAGCCAGTGGCCGGGACGCCCGTCGTTCGCCGTGTGGTGGTGGGCGAGCAGCCAGACGGGCAGGGTACGGCCGTCCCGGTGGCGGAGCCCGAGGACGCCGTCCCAGCGGGCGCCGGTGGGCGTGGGCGGTGTGGTGTCAGCGGCGAGCAGCCGCGCTGCGGGCCGGGCCACGACCTCGTCGGCCGGGTGGCCGAGGAGCCGTCGCGCGCCCTCGTTCCACTCGACCAGCGTGCCGCTCTCGTCGATGACAGCCCGGGCCGTCGCCGCATCGTCGAACGGATAGACCCGGCTCATCTCGCCACTCCCAAGCGCACACTCACAGTCAACTGGTGCACCACTGGTGTTCAGGGTAGTGCGTCGGGACCGCCCGCGACCGGCAAGCGGCGGCGCTCGGCCGGGCGGGGCGGCGTGCCGTCCGGGGTGCCGAACGAGGACCGGCCGACGGGACCGCAGGCGCCGCCGGACCCTTCCGGACCCTTGACGGCCGCACATGTCACCCCGTCAGAATCTGTTTGTTCACGATCAGTTGTGAGTAGTTCTGAGCCCTGATGAGGGAGAGCCGCACCATGACGGTCACGCGCAGATCGGTTCTGGCAGCAGCCACGGCAGCCCCCACGGCCGGCGCCCTGCTGGGCGCACCGGGCGCCTGGGCGGCCCCGGGGGGAGGGACGTCCTCGCAGGTCACCGGTCGGCGCACGGTCGCCCTGCGGGACGGCTGGCGCTTCGCGCTGGTCGACCCGGGCGGCATCACCGACCCGACCGGCGCCTACGCCGACGCGGCCGACCCCGGGTACGACGACTCGGCCTGGCGCCAGGTCGCCGTACCGCACGACTGGAGCATCGAGCAGACCCCGACCACCGACCACGGCACCACCAGCGGCACCGGCTTCTTCCCGGGCGGCCTCGGCTGGTACCGGCTGGCCTTCACCCTGCCGCCCGGCTGTGCCGGCAAGCGGATCTCGGTGGAGTTCGACGGCGTGTACATGGACTCGTACGTGTACTGCAACGGCATCCAGGTGGGCCGTCACCCCTACGGGTACACCGGCTTCGCCCTCGACCTCACCGGGCTGCTGCACACCGACGGCAGCACCGAGAACGTCCTCGCGGTCAAGGTGCAGAACCAGCTGCCCAGCAGCCGCTGGTACTCGGGCAGCGGCATCTACCGCGAGGCCCGCCTGGTGATGACCGACCCCGTGCACGTGGCGCGCTGGGGGACGTACGTGACCACGCCGGACATCACCGCCGAGCGCGCGGTCGTACGGGTGCGGACGGCCGTGGTGGACGAGTCCGGCGACGGCACCGACGTCGAGGTGGTCTCCCGGATCGCCGACGCCGACGGCCGTACCGTCACCGGTACCGCCACCACGGTCACGGTGGCCGGCTCCGGCGAGACCACGGAGACGCACGAACTGAGCCTGGAGAAACCCCGGTTGTGGGGTTTCGAGAGCCCGTACCGCTACACCCTGCACACCGAACTGCGGGTCGCCGGCCGTACCGTCGACACCTACCGCACGCTCTTCGGCGTCCGCGGTTTCCGCTTCGACCCCGACGAGGGCTTCTCGCTCAACGGCGTGCACACCAAGATCAAGGGCGTCGACCTCCACCACGACCAGGGCGCGCTCGGCGCGGCGATCAGCGCCGACGCGGTGCGCAGGCAGATGACCATCATGAAGTCGATGGGCGTCAACGCCTTCCGCACCTCGCACAACCCGCCCTCGCCGCAGATGATCGAGGTCTGCGAGGACCTGGGCATCGTGATGATGGTGGAGGCCTTCGACTGCTGGAGGACCGGCAAGACCAGGTACGACTACGGCAGGTTCTTCGACGAGTGGTGCGAGCGCGACGCAACGGAGATGGTCCTGGCCGCCCGCAACTCACCCGCCGTCGTCCTGTGGTCGATCGGCAACGAGATCCCCGACTCCACCTCCACGGCCGGCCTCGCCATGGCCGACCGGATCATCGCCGCCGTCAGGGCCGCCGACGACACCCGCCCGGTGGTCATCGGCTCGAACAAGTACCACGGGGTGCCGTCCAGGGGCTCGGCCGCGGACCTGATGCTGGCCAAGCTCGACGGCCTCGGCCTCAACTACAACACCGCCAGGTCCGTGGACGCGCTGCACGCGGCCTACCCGCGGCTCTTCCTCTTCGAGTCCGAGTCCTCCTCGGAGACCTCGACCCGCGGCGCGTACCAGGAGCCGGAGCACCTCAACACCGGTGAGAACCACACCCCCGGCCGCCGTGAGACCTCCTCCTACGACAACAACCTGGCCTCCTGGACGATGAGCGGCGAGTACGGCCACAAGAAGGACCGGGACCGGAAGTGGTTCGCGGGCCAGTTCCTGTGGTCGGGCATCGACTACATCGGCGAGCCGACGCCGTACGACGTGTTCCCGGTGAAGTCGTCCTTCTTCGGTGCCGTCGACACCGCGGGCTTCCCGAAGGACATGTACCACCTCTTCCGCAGCCAGTGGGTGAGCGAGCCGATGGTGCACCTGGTTCCGATGACCTGGAACCACGAGCCCGGGGACACGGTCGAGGTGTGGGCGTACGCCAACGTGCCCTCCGTCGAGCTGTTCCTCAACGGGAAGTCCCTGGGCGTGCGGGAGTTCGACACCAAGACGACCACCGACGGCCGTACCTACCTGGAGACCACCGAGGCCACCGGGGACGACAAGACCTTCACCACCGGCCCCTACCCCGGCAGTTACACCAGCCCGAACGGGAGCACGGGCAAGCTGCACCTGACCTGGAAGGTGCCGTACCGGCCGGGCGAGCTGCGGGCGGTCGCCCGGCGCGACGGCCGGGTGGTCGCCACCGACGTGCTGCGCACCGCCGGTGCCCCGCACGCGGTACGCCTCACCGCCGACCGCGGGTCCCTCGCCGCCGACGGCCGGTCCCTCGCCTTCGTGACCGCCGAGATCGTCGACGCGCACGGCGTGCTGGTTCCCGACGCCGAGCACCTCATCTCCTTCGGCGTGACCGGCGGCTCGATCGCCGGTCTCGACAACGGCCGTGAGGAGAGCGCCGAGCGCTACCAGGCCGTCACCCGTACCGCCTTCCGCGGCAAGGCGCTCGCCATCGTCCGCTCCGGCACCGAGGCGGGCCGCCTGAGGGTGACGGCGCGCGTGGACGGCCTGCGCGCGGGCACCGCGACCCTGCGCACCACCCCGGCCCACACGGTGGCCGGCACCCCCGCGCCTCAGTTCGGCCCCGACCTTCCGGCGCCGCCGGACCACCCCCACGCGGACGCCAGTTACTCCGGACGCGCGGACACCCTGCCGGCCGCCATGCTCGACGGAGACCCCACCACCGGCTGGTCCAACGCCTTCGCCAAGTCCGCCACCGCCCTGCTGCCCGCGTTCAGCGGTGCCCGGACATCGGACTGGGTGTCGGTCGACTTCGGGCGGACCCGCGCCTTCGACCGGGCCGAGGTCTCCTTCACCGTGGACGCCACCCACACGCTGCCCGCGGCGGTGGAGGTGGCGGTCTGGGACGGAACGGCCTACCGGCCGGTCACCGGTACGGCGGTGGAGTGGGCGACCGCCTCGGACGCCCCGACCGTCGTCACCTTCCCCGCGGTACGGGGCTCCAGACTCCGGCTGACCCTGACCAGCGCCCGTCCCGGGCAGCCCTCGGGGGCGGTGCGGATCAGCAGACTCGACATCTGACGGCGGCGTGCCGTCGGCCCTCCCCGTGGCCGCCGGCCGAGGGCGGGAGGAACGGGGCCGGCGGCCTGTTTCGCGCAGAAGAGCCGCCGTTCTGCGCGGGGCCTTTCGAGGAGGGCCGGTCATCAGTGGACCACCCGGGCCCCGGGGACCGGGAGTGTGCGCGCGGGACCTGTGCGTGCGCGCGGTTCGCACGGGGTGCGCGGAATGGTGAATGCGGCCATGAAGGGGCAATAGCCACCGCCGCCTTTCTGACTTTCTGTCAATGCTGTCGATGTTGTACAGGCGCCTTGTTGCTCGTGTGAGACTTGTGCGAGGGTTAATCATCCACGCGGGGGGTAATGGCCGGGATCAATTCGACAGTTGGGGAACACTGCCGACATCCGGCCGGCGAATTCCCGCCCCCGCCCGCGCACCGAAGAGGTACGCACCACCGCACCAAAGGAACCGTTCAGTGCCCACCCCCCATCCGCCTCGCCCGCCCTATCCGCCGCCGGGCGGTGGTGCGGGGGAGTCCGACGAGTCCCTCGCCGCCCCGCTGCGAGCCGGCTCCGACATCGAGGCCTCCCGGTCCGCCGCGCTCCTCATGGCCCGGCACTGGCGGCCCGTGCAGGAATACGCGGTCATCTGCCTGGCCGCCTCCGGGCCCGTCGCGCACATGGTCGCGGCCGCCGCCTTCCACCAGGTCCTCGACCGGGTGGCCCTCGGTGAGACGGCCGACGCGATCCGGCCCCGGCTGCTGCTCTCGGTCCGTGACACGGTCGCCAACTGGTCCGCCGAGGACCGAATAGCCGAGGTTCTCCCCGACCTCGGGAAACCGGCCGGTGGTCGCGGTATGCGCGCCACCAAGCCCACCGCGCCGGAAAACCGCGCCCTCGCGGAGCGTTCATTCCTGGGCCTTCCGGCGCTCGCCCAGAGCCTGCTCTGGCACAGCGAGGTCGAGGCCGAGCCGATAACCGTACCCGCCGGTCTGTTGGGCATGGACACGACAACGGCGTCGGCGGCGCTGGAGGACGCCCGGGAGAAATTCCGGGAAGGCTGTGTCCGCGCGCACCGCGATCTCGCACCGTCCCAGGAGTGCCGCTACTACAACCGGCTGCTCGACGTTCCGATCCGTCGTGGCGGCGCCCTGCTGCCGGACGTCCAGGAGCACCTAGCCCAGTGCCCCTACTGCCGGGCCGCCGCCGAGCAGCTCGGGTTCGTCGAGGACGGCCTGGGACTGCTGCTCGTCGAGGCGGTACTCGGCTGGGGGGCCCGCCGCTACCTCGACTCACGTCCGGGACGCAAGGGCAGCGAGGTGGAGCCGCTGACCCGCGCCGCCCGGCGCTCCGGAGGGGGCGGCCGGCGGCGCGCCGCGGCCCGCACCCGGATCCTGGCCCGCATCCCGGTGCGCCGCCCGCCCGGCCCCTGGTCCTCGAAGACACTGCTGACCAGTGTCGGAGTGGCCGGTGCCGGACTGCTGGCCTCCGTCCTCGCCGTCAGCGCCCTGTCGGGCGGCGGCGACGGCAGCGACGCCGTCGCGACCGCGGGACTGGTGCCCGGCGGCACCGACCCCGAGGCGACGCCCGACGCCACGCCCACCTCCGGGACGGCCGGGCTGCCCGCCGCCGACCACGCGACCCGGCTGCGCAACGCCGCGGCCCAGCTCTGCCTCGACATCAACGGCGAGCCGAAGGCCGGGGCGAGCGTCGTGCTCGCGGTGTGTTCCACGGCCAACACCCAGCAGTGGACGTTCGAGAGCGACGGGGAACTGCGCAGCGTGGCCGGCGACGGCCTGTGCCTGGACTCGCACGCGGACGCCGGGGTGGTCATCCTCGGCACCTGCGCCGAGGCCGACGCCGGCCGCGGCAAGGACGTCCGCTACGACCTGACCACGCAGGGCGAGCTGCTGCCCCGCTGGGACGAGACCCTCGCCCTCGCCACGGCCGGTGTGAACCCCGGTGACGACATCGTGGTCAAGGTCCGCGACCGCACCAGCAGCCAGCGCTGGCTGACCGACGCACCGGCACCGTCCCAGAGCCCCGGCTCGCTCTCCGTCGCCGGTTCGGGCGGCCCATCGGCACGGCCTGCTGAACTGACCGGGAACTAGGGCGGGTTGCGTCAGGCGACGTGCGCCGCCTGACGGGCAGACGCCTATCGTCGCGGCCGGCGCGGTGATCAGGACCCGCGCCGTGCGCGCCGCCGCCGGATCCTCGCCGGCCGACCCCACGACGGTGCCGTGGACGTCGGCGGGATGGCGGCGAGGGCGTTCCCGGGAGCGCTCACGCGGACTCCTCGACCAGGTCGGCCGCGCTGATCGCGGCGGGGGTGGAGTGTCCGGACAGGGCGAGGGTGAGGTCGAACTCCGCGAGCAGCGAACGGATCACGTGGTCCACGCCGGCCTGTCCGTCGAGGCCCAGGCCGTAGACGTAGGGCCGTCCGAGCAGCACCGCCCGGGCGCCGAGCGCGAGCGCCCTGAAGACGTCGTCCCCGGTGCGCACCCCGCTGTCGAAGAGCACGGTCAGCCGGTCGCCCACCGCCTCGGCGACCCGCGGCAGCGCGTCGACCGCGGCCACCGAACCGGCCACCTGACGGCCGCCGTGGTTGGAGACCACCACCCCGTCCATCCCGGCGTCGGCGGCGAGCCGGGCGTCGTCCGGGTGCAGCACGCCCTTGAGGACGATCGGCCCGTCCCAGTGCTCCCGGAGGAAGGCGAGGTCGGGCCAGGTGTGGCTCGGGTCGCCGAACAGGCCGAGGAAGTGCAGCACGGCCGCGTTCGGGTCCTCGTGCACCGGTTGGGCGAGCCCCGCCAGGAACGCCGGGTCGGTGAAGTAGTTGGCGGTGCCCACCCCGTGCAGGAACGGCAGGTACGCCTGGTCGAGATCGCGCGGGCGCCAGGAGAGCAACGGCGTGTCGAGCGTGACGACCAGCACCGAGAACCCGGCGGTCCGCGCCCGCGCGAGGAAGCTCTTCGTCACCTCGCGGTCCCTGCCCCAGTACAGCTGGAACCACCGCTCGGCGTCCCCCATCGCCTCCGCCACCCGCTCCATCGGCGTGCTGGAGGCCGAGGACAGGATGAACGGCACGCCCAGCGCGGCGGCGGCCCGGGCGGCGGCCGGCTCGGCGTCCGGATGCATGATCGACAGCACGCCGACGGGCGCCAGGGCCAGCGGGGCCGGCAGCGGGCGTCCCAGCACCTCCACGGCGAGGTCCCGCTCGCCGACGTCCCGCAGCATCCGCGGCACGATCCGGCGCCGCGCCAGGGCGGCCCGGTTGGCGCGCAGGGTGGAACCGTCGCCCGCGCCGCCCGCCACGTAGCCGACCGGGCCGGGCCCGAGCCGCCGCTCGGTCAGCTCCTCCAGGCGGGTCAGGTCGGTGGGCAGCCGCGGGACCGCCCCCGTCATCCCGTTGAGATAGATCTCGTACTGGAAGTCCGCCCAGTGCTTCGCCATCCGTACGTCCCGCCTCTCCACGTCGAGTACGCGCCGTGGCGACCGTACTCGACGGTATGTGCGGGTCGGACTCCGGTGCGCCGGGAGCGGAAGCGGAATGTTTCAGGACGATTAACGAGGCGAGGGGATTCGGCCATCCGGCCGCTTCGAGCGATCAAGAACCGCTCCGTTGAGCGGTCGACGCGTTCGATTTCCGTGACTTCGCGCCACTGATTCAATACGCAAGGTTACTCAAACCCGTGGGTTCGATGTGTGTTTCGGCGGCGGAGTCGGCAGAGTGGCGCCCGCCGCCCCGGCACCCACCGGGCCGAGGGCGGCACCCGTCGAATCGAGCGGAAGGATGCACACAATGCGAACCACCGCGCGCTGGGCAGCGGCCCTAGGCCTCACGGCCGCCGCCGTCTGCGGACCCCTGACCGGGGCCGCCGTCGCCGCCCCGAGCTCGCTCTACGCCCCCTCGGCCCTGGTGCTCACCACCGGCCACGGCAGCGACGCGGCCACCGCCACGCCCGAGCGCGCGGTGACCCTCACCTGTGCGCCGGCCCCCTCCGGCACCCACCCGGCCGCCGCCCAGGCCTGCGCCGAACTGCGCGGCGCCGGCGGCGACTTCGACGCCCTCGCGCCCAGAAGCGACGTGTGGTGCACCAAGCTCTACGACCCCGTCGTGGTCACGGTCGAGGGCGTCTGGCAGGGCAAGCGCGTCTCCTACGAGCACACCTTCGGCAACGCCTGCATGCGGGACGCCTACGGGGCGAGCGTCTTCGCCTTCTGAGACCCGGGATCGCACGGTGCTCGTGCCTGCCGAACAGGTCCGTAACTGGGGAGTGCGGCCTCTGGAGCGGGGAACCTGCGATCTCGCACCGGGGGCGGGCGGGCGGAGTGGGGCCGCCCGCCGCCTCCGGCACCACCGCCGCTCCCCGGCGCTCCCGTC
>NZ_JBEYJU010000073.1:0-46541 GCF_040703965.1 Streptomyces sp. NPDC006655
GTGAGCGGTACATCGGCTGCCCTCGGGGCCTCGGCCGTGCGCGGGCCCTGGGCCGTGTGCGAGCCCTCCGTTGCCCGCGGCCCCTCGGCCGTGCGGGGGCCCTCCGCCGCCCGCGCCCCCTCTGCCGGTGCTCGCCCCGGGTGGGTGGGTGGTGTCATCAGGGTCGGTTCCGGGTCGAGTTTCAGCTGTCTGCGGATCGGTGCCGGCAACTGCGCCTCCGTCAGCCACACCGCCGCCTCGGCCGGCAGGGTGCGGGCGGCCGTCGCCACGTACGGGCCGCCGCCGGTGACCTTGACCTCGGCCACCATGGTGACCAGCAGATCGCACTGGACCAGGTAGAGCGGTGCCTTCTTCGGGGTGTGGGCGTTGCGCTCGACCGTGCCCGAGAGGGCCGCTGCCCGGGTGTCGCCCGTGCTCGTGGTGCGGCTCCCGGAGAGGCCCTGGCCGAGCCGCCACTCGGCGTTGTTCTCGGAGCCGGTGGCGCCGAACTGCCAGGTGCTGGTGGTGCCCTGGCCCTCCTGGCCGGCCGCCTGGTGACCGCCGAGCACGAAGGTCTCGGTGCCGGGCCCCGCGCCCCGGTGCAGGAACTTCGGGTTGGTCAGGGTGAGCCGGGTGCCCACCGCCCCGTTCAGCGCGGCGAGCCGCCGCGGGTAGCGCAGGTTCTTCACCACCCACCCGGAGGACGCGGCCTGTCGCAGCGCCGCCGTGATGGCCTGCGGCGCGAACCGCTCCTCGACGGCCAGCCGCGGCGCGAGCCCCTCGGCGGCCAGCGCGGGATCCTCGCGGACGCCCTTGCTGCGGGCGGCGGCCCGGGACAGCAGCTGGAAGGCGAGGTCGCGGACGGCCTGGCCGTCGCCGACCGTCTCCACCAGCTGCCAGTCCCGCAGCGGCTGTCCGACGGACGGCCGGGGGACGAGCCCGGCGAGGTCGCCGATGCCCTCGGCGGTGACGGCGTGCTCGGGCCGCGCATCCTGCGCCCTGCGCCGGTCGCGCACCGCGTCCCGGCGCTGCCTGCCCTCCTCGTCGAGGGTGAACTCGGTCGGGGTGACCAGTCGTACGTCCTGTTCGTCCAGGCGCAGTCCCGCCAGCGGGGTGGCCTCCGGAGCGTCCTGGCCCGGGGAGCCGGGGAGGAGGGCGCGGCCGAGCTTGCGCTGCCGGGAGGTCATGGTGACGTCGACGTCCAGGCGCAGCGCGGCGCCGAAGGCGGCGGCCTTCTCGGAGCCGTTGGTGAGGACGTCGGTGCGGGTGGTGGGACCGGCCTGGTTGCGGCGGGTGCCGGTGCGGTGCCTCTCGTAGCGGGCCGAACCGGTCAGGGCGCCGGGCACGATCCTGGCCTGGCCGAGCACCAGACCGCCGATCGAACGCGAACTGCTGCGCCCGCTCTGGGAGGTGCCGGTGACTCCGGAGTGGCTGCGGACCAGCCAGTTGTCGGTGTCGCCGAGGTAGCCGGTCTCGCGGAGCCGCCCCCGGACGCGGAGCTGGACGTCGTGCGCGTGCAGGGTGGTCTTCCGGCGCAGCCGTACCCGGATGCCGGTCGTGGTCAGCTGGTCCTTGTTGACCCGCAGGTTGGTCTCGGACAGGGCGGCCATCAGCTCCCGGTGGTTGCGCCGCTGGAGAGCGGCCTCCTCCTTGCCCGGCGCCGACGTCACCGCGTCCGTACCGAAGGCGGGCAGGTAGCCGGCCAGCCTGGGGTCGGTGGCGAACAACTCCCGTACGGCCCGGATCATGGGGCCGGTGTCGAGTTGGCTGAGGGTGACGCTGGAGCCCATGGCGCCGAAGGGGAGGTGGCGTTCGACGTCCACCTCGTTCCCGTGCTCGTCGGTCCGCCTGGGCTTCTCGATGAACTCCCCGGCCTCGACGCCGGGCGGCAGCGGCAGCCCGAGCGACCGCGCCTCGTCCGCGCGCAGACTCATCCACACCCGCATCGAGTGCCGGGACACCCGGGTGCCGGGACGCAGGACCATCTCGGCGGAGCGCGGCCCCGTACCCTCCGCGGTGATCTGCACGCTCGCCAGGTAGAGCACCTTGTCGCCGCGCACCTCCGCGCCCTGGCGGCTGGACACGGTCTGCTCGGCCACGGTGAACCGTGCCTTGCGGGCCGCCGCGACCGGCATGGCCGTGCCCCGCAGGACGGCGGCGTTCCCGGCCGCGCCGACACCGATGGCCGGGCCGATACCGCCCGTGACCGCCCGTCCCTTGCCGGCGCTCTCGGTGACGGTGTGCTGGGTCTGCTGGTGGGTGCGCAGCTGGGTGCCGCCGGTGCCCCAGGCGGGCGACAACCCGGTGATCGCGGCGTGCATGCGGTAGCTGCCCACGGTGCCGCCGTCCTTGGACGACAGGTCCTCGCCGGTCACGCCGTCCCGCAGCAGCCGGGGCAGGTCCTCCAGGACGGTCGCGGTGGCCGTGGCCTCGTGGAGCCGGGCGCGGCCGGGGGCCCCGGGGGCGGTGAGCGAGGGGTGCAGCACGGAGGCGACCGCGTCGAAGAGCCCGCCGCCGCCCCAATGCGGGGCGCCGGTGTCGGTGACCGCGACCGGTGCCGTGGAGTCGGCGAGCGAGACCCCCCTGGCGGTGTCCGCCCCGACGGCCGCCGGGGCCGTGGGCGCCAGGGTGCCGGCCGGGACGAGGTGCTCGGTGGGCACCCGCTGGGTGAGGGTGCCGGAGCCGTGGAAGGTCCCTGCGCCCTCGGCGGCGCCGTGCTTCTTGATCCGTACGCCGTAGCGCACCTTGCGGGGTGCCTCGACGGACCCCTTGTCGCTGCGCAGCACCCGTGGTTCGGCCACGTTCCGCTGACTGCGAGACTCCCGCGAGGACTGCCAGGGCTGCGCGTTCGCCATCCCGGCGCCGCCCAGCCACAGCCCCGGTACGACGGGTGCGAGCCCGAAGGCCATGCCGCCCAGACCCTTGCTCGACCCGCCGGTCGCGGTGGTCGCGACGGTGGCGGCGGTGTTGTGCTGGACGTCGACCTTGGTGTCCTTGCCCTCCGCCTCGTCGATCGCGGCGAGCGGCGCCCCGTCCGGGTCCGGCACGGTCTTCGCGAGCAGGTTCCCGGGGTGGAAGACGGGCGGCCGGTCGTCGGGGGCGCGGGAGACGGTGACGGTGACGTCGTACCACTCCTTGCCGGTCCTGCCCTGGACCGCGAGGGCGCGGCCCTGCCCGTAGTACGCCTCGGGGCGGGCCGCCAGGTCGGCGGCGAGGGCGGCGACGTCGCCGTCGCCGTGGCCGACGACGGCGGCCACGGCGTTGCGCACGAACTCGTGCCCGGTCAGCCCGTACGCCGTGGACAGTCCGGCGGCCTGGAAGTCCATGAGGTACGGCGGCAGGACCAGCCCCGGGTCGGTGCGTTCCTCCTCGATGGGGGCGGGCGGCGCGGACCGGCCGCGTCCCGTCGCCGGCCGGGAGACGCCCTTGCCCTTGCCGCCGCGCAGCGCCAACGTGGTGGCCGTGTTCCCCGCCTTGCCCTGGAGGGCGAGCACGGCGTGTTCCCTGGGGCCGGTGGGCGGGACGCCGGCCGGCGCCCTCGAGCCCTCCGGAGAGGCGTCTTTTCCGTTGTCGCCTGCCTGGCGCTGCGTCCGCACGGAGTCAACGTACGCACGGCCAAGGCAGCCGCGACGGCTTCCGCCGACTCCGGCCCCAGTTGTCACTCCCGCCTCAGTGGCCGGTCAACTCCCGTACACGAAGAGGTCGTTCAACGGCGCCGGGGAGGTTCAGGGGAGTCTCGGGAAGCGCGCCTGGAGGGTCCAGACCGCCGGGTTGTCGGCCAGGTCCTCGTGCAGGTCGGTGAGGTCGGCGAGCAGGTCGTGCAGGAAGTCCCGGGCCTCCCGGCGCAGTTCGGCGTGGGAGAAGGTGAGGGGCGGCTCCTCGGCGGGCATCCAGTCGGCCTCGATGTCCACCCAGCCGAAGCGGCGCTCGAAGAGCATGCGGTCGGTGGACTCGGTGAAGTCGAGTTCCGCGTGCTGGGGCCGGGCGGCCCGGGACCCCGCCGGATCCCTGTCCAGCCGTTCCACGATGTCGCACAGCGCCCACGCGAAGTCGAGCACCGGCACCCATCCCCAGGCTGTGGACACCTCCCGGTCCGCCTTGGTGTCGGCGAGGTAGACGTCCCCGCAGAACAGGTCGTGGCGCAGCGCGTGGACGTCCACCCGCCGGTAGTCGGTCTGGGGCGGGTCCGGGAAGCGGTTGGAGAGGGCGTAGCCGATGTCGAGCACGTAACCGATGGTGTCACGGCCGGAACCATCCGCCTCATCGGCCTGAGGGAACCGCCCCGGCCTCATTAGGATCGATCGCGTGTCCAGACGTGTACGCGCTTTCTCGGTCGCCGCAGGCGCCCTCGTGCTCTCCGCCGCCCTCACGCTCACCGCGAGCGGCGGAGTCCACGGCACCCCCGGTGGCGCGGGCCTCCACGACCCGTACTTCCCGAAGGCCGGCAACGGCGGCTACGACGTGCGCCACTACGGCCTCACCCTCGCCTACGACCCGGGAACCCGGCACCTCACCGGGACCGCCGTCATCACCGCCCGCGCCACCCAGGACCTGACCGCCTTCGACCTCGACCTGAAGGGGCTGGACGTCGACACGGTCACCGTCGGGGGCAAGAAGGCCCGCTGGAACCGCGCCGGCCAGGAGCTGAGGATCCGCCCGCACGACGACCTGAAGAAGGGCGCGACCTTCGCGACCACCGTGCGCTACTCGGGCAGCCCGGAGACGATCACCGACCCCGACGGCTCCAAGGAGGGCTGGCTGCGCACCGCCGACGGCGCGCTGGCCCTCGGCGAACCCGTCGGCTCCATGGCCTGGTTCCCCGACAACGACCTTCCCTCCGACAAGGCGTCGTACGACATCGCGATCACCGTGCCCAAGGGTCTCCAGGCCGTCTCCAACGGCGAGTTGAAGAGCGAGACGACCGACGGCGACCGGACCTCCTTCGTCTGGCACTGCGCGGAGCCGATGGCGAGCTACCTCGCCACGGTCGCCATCGGCCACTTCACGATCACCCGGTCCACCACCTCCGACGGTCTGCCGGTGTACGTGGCCGTGGACCCCACGCAGGCCGCCGCGAGCAAGAGCGTGCTCGCGAGGATCCCCGAGATCATCGCGTGGGAGCAGCACACCTTCGGTCCCTACCCCTTCTCCTCCACCGGCGCGATCGTCGACCGGCCGGGGGACGCCGGGTACGCGCTGGAGACCCAGAACCGGCCGGTCTTCCCCGGTGCTCCGGAACTCCACACCCTCGTCCACGAACTGTCCCACCAGTGGTACGGAAACTCCGTCACCCCGAAGAACTGGCGGGACATGTGGCTCAACGAGGGCTTCGCGACCTATGCCGGGTGGCTCTGGGAGGAGGACCACGGTGGCCGGACCGCGCAGCAGATATTCGACGAGGTCTACGCGACCCCCACGGACGACGCGACCCTCTGGGGCTTCGCCCCCGCGAAACCGCCGAGCGCCGCCTACATCTCGGAGCGGCCGGTGTACCAACGGGGCGCGATGGTCCTGCACAAGATCCGGCAGACCGTCGGCGACGACAGGTTCCACGCCATCCTCCGGGGCTGGGCGGCCGCCCACCGCCACGGCAACGCGGACACCGCCGAGTTCACCGCGTACGTGGAGAAGATGGCGCCGGGCAAGAACTTCGACGCGATCTGGAAGGACTGGCTCTACGGCGACGGGAAGCCGGCGCATCCCTAGGGCCCGGCAGACAGGCCCTGGCGGGTCAGCCGTCCACGCCGCCCAGTTGCTTGCGCAGGACGGCGCACGGGCGCCCGTGTTCCCGGTCCGGGCGGTGACCGATCACCTCGTAGCCGAGGGCGGTCCAGAAGGCGAGCCCGTCCGGGTTGTTCTCCAGCACGGCGAGCCGGACCGCCGTACGGCCCTCGGCCCGGAAGCGGTCCTCGACGGCGGTCGCGATCCGACGGCCGTGTCCCTGCCCCCGCACCCCCGCGTCCACCATCAGCAGCCCGATCCACGGGTCCGGGTCGGCCGGGTCCGGATGCCGGGCGAGGGTGACCGCGATCCCGACCAGCCGCCCCTCTCCCCCACTCTCGGCTTCGCTCGAGCGGGGGGACCCCCATCGCGCGAGCAACACCTCCGCGTCCGGATGCGCCAGATCGTCCGCCAGGACCCGCGCCACCTGCTCGGGCCGCACGTCGTCCGGGTCCGGGAAGTCCCCGCTGAGCGCGTGGAACGCGCGGTGGGAGGCGTACAGGGCGGTGATCTCGGTGAGCACCGGTCCCGGGATGTCGTCACCGGGCCGCACGGCCAGGGGCTGGAGGATCGCGGGCAACCTATCCGCAACCGCCGCTGGAACTAGGTCCCGCGCCTCAGGCGCCTTCGTGCCTGCCTGGCTAGGGTCGGTCGGCATGGAGACCACGGGGACCGTCCGTCGCCAGGCGGCGGAGCGCAAGCGCGACACTCTGGAACGGCTCGCGACCGAGCGGGACGTATGGGTGTCGACGGCTCACCCCGAGCACGGGCCGCACCAGGTGCCGCTGTGGTTCTCGTGGGACGGGCGAGCGGTGTGGATGTGCACCGGCGCGACGTCCGTGACCGCACGGAACCTCCGCGAGGAGCCGCGCGTGCGCCTGGCGCTCCCGGACACCTTCGACGTGGTGCTCATCGAGGGCGCGGCGGAGTGCTTCCCGGACCAGGAGGTGCCCGCCGCCGCGGCGGACGCGTTCACCGAGAAGTTCGGCTGGGACCCACGCACGGAAGAGGGCTCCTTCCTGTACATACGCGTTACCCCGAGAACGGTGCGTGCCTGGCGCGGCGAGCCGGAACTGCGCGGGAGAGCCGTCATGCGCGCCGGGACGTGGCTGGACTGACGGGCGTCATTCGCCGTAGAGCGGCAGGTTGTCCGTCGTGATGGTCCACTCCCCGATGGTCACGTCCTCGCCGTAGACGAAGTCCTTGCGGGTGGCGTAGCGCGGGCCGTCGGGGGTGGGGTGGATGTCGCTGAGGACGGCACCGGTGCCGGTACGGGGATCGAAGATCGCGTAGACGGGGATGCCGATCAGGGGGTAGTCGCGCAGTTTGGCGACCCAGTCGTTGTCGGGGTTGGAGCGGGAGACGATCTCGATGGCGGCGATGAGCGTGCGCGGGTCAAAGGAACCCGGTACATCCATGTCCTCCCAGGCGATCACCATCAGGTCCGGGCGACGCATGATGCCCTCGCCCTCGTCCTCGACATCCGGCTCGCCCGTGTGGGCCAGGAGTTCGTCCGGGATCACCTTTTCCAGACGCTTCCGTAGATGTGCTGCGGTCAGCTCGTGGGGGCCGACGGGCGCCATCATGTCGTGGACGATCCCTTCCTTGGTGATTTCCAGCTTGCCGGGCAAGACATCGTCCGTGGACTGGACGAAATCCCGGATGGCCCGGTAGCGGTGGGAGGCGCCCTGTCGCGCATCGTTCGAGGGGATGGTCATGGCGCTCGCTCCTCGTCTGTGCCTAGGGGCAAGGATCGTCGCTCTCATGCTAGGTCTCCGACGGGTGATCGGTTCGGCAGTCGCGGCAGGGGCCGGGGGTGGGGCCGCGGAAGGGGCGGTCGCAGCCGTCGCAGGTCTGGAACGGGTGTCTCGGCTCCGGGGCCGGTGGGGCAGGGGGCCGGAACGGGGGTGGTGGCGGAAGTCGTTCCGCCAGGCGGTGGGCCAGGAAGGCGGCCGGGCGGATCAGGGGTTCCGCCGGAAGGTGGTCGGTCAGCGCGTGGCGTACGGCTGTGGGGGCGACGTCGCGCTCCAGCCAGGCGGCGACCCCCGGGGCGAGGTGCTCGGCGTCGGTGGCGGAGAGGAGCAGGCGGGGGTCGCGGCGGCGGAGGCCGGCGAGGATGTCGAGGGCTGTGCCGAGCAGCGCGGGGGAGGGGGTGGAGGGCTGCGGTACGGCGGGGAGGCGCTTGCGGGGAGGAGGCTTGTCCGTGGCGGGCTTCGTGCGCCCGGCGGGCCGGTCGGGGGTCTCGGCCGTGGCGGTCCGGTGCCCAGGCTTGTTGCAGGAGACCGTGCGGGTGACGATCCGCCCGCCGGGAATCCGCTCCCGCTCACGCCGCAGGTAGCCCTCCGCCTCCAGTTCCCGCAGGGCCGCGCCGATACGGTCCCTCCCCTCCGGGAAGCGCAGAGCCAGGCTCTTGATGTCGACCTGGGCGCCCTTGGGAAGCGACTGGATGTGCACCCCCAGGCCGATGGCCAACGCCGAGATGGTGGGGTGCTGGGCGAGGTGGTTGCCGATCACCACGAAGTGAGAGGTGTGGCGGGCGTTGTCGTGCAACAGACCGCCTGCCCCCCGGTTCGGGTGCTTCCTGGCGGCAACACGGGACTCGGCGCACGAGGGCGCGCTAGGGTTTTCGGTATCCATCGGGAAGGGTGCTTCTTCCTGGGTGGTCAGGCCCTCGCATTGGGATTGCCGTCCCGGCGGGGGCCGACGTTTTTCTGCGGTCGGTGCGCTGAGCGTAAGGCAGGCAACCCACCTCAAATCCAGCTGACTTGGGCATATTCACTCGCGGGAGTGACTCTGCGCGACGGGCGGGAGGGGTGGGGCTTGGTGTGAGTTCTTTCTCCCGTCGTTCTTAGGTGGTGACGTCCCGCGCACCCGGGGTCCGTGTTTCCGGGCTACGGCGCCATCTCGATCTCGGCCCACACCGTCTTGCGCGGCGACAGCCCCCGTGCCACGCCCCACTTGGCGGCGAGTGCGTCCACGAGGACGAGGCCCCGGCCCGACTCGGCGTCCGGTGCGAAGGGTTGGGGCTGCGGCTGGAGGTCACCGCGCGTGTCCGTGACCTCGATGCGCAGAGTGCTCCCCACGACGTGGAGGAGGAGGCCGAAGTCGCGTCCCGACACCCGCCCATGCGTCGCCGCGTTCGCCGCCAGCTCCGCCACGATCTGCGTCGCCGGGTCCAGGGGCAGTCCCCACGTGCGGAGTTGCTCGGCGGCCAGTAGCCGCGCCAGGCGTGCGCCTCGCGGAGTGGGGGACAGGCGCAGGCTCATGGTGCGGACGTGGGTGGAGATTTCATCGTTCACGTCACCCAGCGTGGCCGCCCGTGCGTACCGTGAACAGTGATGGAAGCGCTACGTACCGTGACTGTCCGGCGCTTGTCCAGGGCTGTCTTGGCTGTCGGAGAGAGGGGCGGGGGGATGACCGTGGACGGCGAGGTGGCCGAGCCTGGGTGGGAGGTCGATCCGGACGACGACTGGGGAGTGGCGGTCATCGCCACCGTCGGACGCCAACTGAAGCTGCGGCGCGAGGCGGTGGGGATGCGCGCTGCTGAGTTCGGGGAGGCGGTCGGCTATGGGGAGGACATGGTCTACAAGGTGGAGGGAGGGAAGCGGATCCCCCGGCAGGAGTACCTGAACCGGGCGGACGAGGTCCTGGGGGCCGGTGGGCTGATCTCGGCGACGTGGGAGGACGTGAAGAGGGTCCGGTATCCCAAGAAGGTGCGGGAGCTGGCCAAGCTGGAGGGGCAGGCCGTCGAGATCGGGGTGTACGTCGGGCTCAGTCTTCACGGCTTGCTGCAGACACCTGAGCATGCGCGGGCCATTTTCGATGCCGGACAGCCAGCGTATTCACCAGACGAGATGGAGCGGTTGGTGGCTGCCCGTATGGCTCGGAAGTCGATCTTCGAGCGAACGCCCGCACCGGCGCTCAGCTTTGTGCAGGAGGAGGCAGCTCTGCGCCGCCCTGTCGGGGGCACAATGGTGTGGCGTCAGCAGCTCGAACATCTGCTGGAGGTGAGTCAGTTGCGAAACGTCACTCTCCAGGTGATGCCGACGAACTCCGAAGCTCACCCTGGGCTTAGCGGGAAGATCGAGGTGCTTAAGTTTCCGGACGGCTCAGCCGTGGGCCGATCCGACGGTGCGTACAACGGGCGACCGACCTCCGACCCCAAGGAGCTGCGCATCCTTGAGCTGCGTTATGGCACCATCCGGGCTCAGGCGCTCACACCACGGGAGTCGCGGGCCTTTATCGAGCAACTGCTGGGAGAAGCATGATCCACCAGACCTCGGCCGGGGACGCCTCCAACCTGGCGTGGTTCAAGAGCAGCTACAGCGATGGCCCTGAGGGCGACAGTTGCGTAGAAGTAGCCCTGACCTGGTTCAAGAGCAGCTACAGCGACGGTACCAACGGCGATTCCTGCCTCGAAATAGCCCCCACCCCCACCACCATCCACATCCGCGACTCCAAGTACCCGCACACACCCCCGCCCGCCGCCCCCGGCCCCCGGCTCGCGCTCGCCCCCTCCGCCTGGGCGGCCTTCGTGTCGTACGCGTCGGCGCACTGATCCGGCGCCGGACCCCCCGGCCGCACCCACGCGGCCAGGGGCTCCCGTCAGCTGAGCGTCTCTCAGACGTTGACGCCGAAGTCCTGGGCGATGCCGACCAGGCCGGAGGCGTAACCCTGGCCCACCGCGCGGAACTTCCACTCCGCACCGTTGCGGTACAGCTCGCCGAAGACCATGGCCGTCTCCGTCGCCGCGTCCTCGGAGAGGTCGTAGCGGGCGATCTCCGCGCCGCCCGCCTGGTTGACGATGCGGATGTAGGCGTTGCGGACCTGGCCGAAGTTCTGGCTGCGGTTCTCGGCGTCGTAGATCGAGACCGGGAAGACGATCTTGTCGATGTCGGCGGGCAGGGCCGCCAGGTTGACGTTGATCGCCTCGTCGTCGCCGGCGCCCTCGCCCGTGCGGTTGTCGCCGGTGTGGACGATCGAGTTGTCCGGGGTGTTCTTGTTGTTGAAGAAGACGAAGTGGGCGTCGGAGTAGACCTTGCCCTGCGCGTTGACCGCGATGGCCGAGGCGTCGAGGTCGAAGTCCGTGCCGGTGGTGGTGCGGACGTCCCAGCCGAGGCCCACGGTGACGGCGGTCAGGCCCGGAGCCTCCTTGGTGAGCGAGACGTTGCCACCCTTGGAGAGGCTTACAGCCATGGTCGGGGGTCCTTTCCCTCGTATGCGTACGGCCGTGCGGCGTACGGGCTTGAAGCTACAGCTACCGGTATGAACGCCACGAGGGGTACCGAAGGTTCCAGCTTCCTTTACCTTCTTTGCCAAACGGATGATGAACTTATTCGCGTGACGTGCGCCGGTCAGGCGCGCGACCATAGGGGGTATGTCCGGTCCTTACGTCATCCGCGGCTCCGTCTCGCTCCCCGAGGCCGAGCTCAACTGGCGTTTCTCGCGGTCCTCCGGGCCCGGTGGGCAGCACGTCAACACCAGCGACTCGCAGGTGGAGCTGCGCTTCGACCTGGCGAACACCGCGGCGCTGCCGGAGGTGTGGAAGGAGCGGGCGCTGGCGAAGCTGGCGGGCCGGCTCGTGGACGGCGTGGTGACCGTGCGCGCCTCCGAGCACCGTTCCCAGTGGCGCAACCGCGAGACCGCCGCCGTACGCCTGGCCGCGCTCCTCGCCGAGGCCACCGCGCCCCCGCCCAAGCCCCGCAGACCGACCCGGATCCCACGCGGTATCAACGAACGCCGGCTGC
Source organism: Streptomyces sp. NPDC006655 (assembly GCF_040703965.1). NCBI lineage: Bacteria > Bacillati > Actinomycetota > Actinomycetes > Kitasatosporales > Streptomycetaceae > Streptomyces > Streptomyces sp. NPDC006655. The sequence goes on from NZ_JBEYJU010000073.1 coordinate 11,448, forward strand.
GCGAGAAGAAGCAGCGCTCGGAGACCAAACGAGGGCGGACGGGCCGCGACTGGTAAGCCCGGTAAGCGCGGAAAACCCGACCGCGTGGTCTGTGTCGACGATCACACGGGAGGCGTTCCGGTTCCGCAAGGGCGCCCATGTGCCCGCCGTCAATTCGCAGAAGTCACTTCTGTAAGGCGGCGTTCGGCGGTCTGCCCGGGGAATTCCGGAAAACAGACCGCGCGGTTTCATCCCAACTGGCGATAGCGGCCCCGGAAATACATCAGCGGGCCGCCTTCCGCGCTCGGGAGTTCGGCGCTGAGGACGCGGCCGATGACGAGGGTGTGGTCGCCCGCGACGACCCGCTGTTCGGTGCGGCACTCCAGGGTGGCCAGCGCGCCGCCGACCAGCGGGGCGCCGGTGACCTCGCCGCGGACGTACGGGATGTCCTCGAAGAGCAGCCGGTCGCTGATGCGGCCCTTCATCGCGAAGCGGCCGGCGATGTGCCGCTGGCTCTCGGTGAGCACGGAGACCGCCCACAGCGGCTGTTCGTCGAGGACGTCGTCCATACGGGCTCCGGTACGCAGGCTGACCAGCACCAACGGCGGATCCAGCGACACCGAGAGGAACGCGGTCGCCGTCATGCCGACGTCCTCGCCCGCCGGTGCCATCGGGTCGTCCGGGTCCAGCGGCGGCTCCTGCGCGGTCACCAGGACCACACCGGCGGCCAGCCGGGACATCGCGGCCTTGAACGCTTCGTTGCTCACCCCCACAGCATGCCCGGTGGCTTCTGCGGCGGCGGGAGAGGGAGTCTTCAGCACGCCGGAAACGCTAATGTCGGTCCCCGCGCGACCGCATCGGCCATCGGCCCGAGCCGGGTCCTAGGACCGGGGGCCGAGGGCCGACAAAGGCTGTGTTCGGTAAACACACAGGGAAAACGCAGAAACTCCACGCAATTGCTCACGTTTTCCTGTGACTTGAGTCACAAGGGGCATTAATTGTTGACCCTGTGTACCGAGTGGGCAGCGCGCTGTGATTCAGTGGCGGGGAAAAGTAGCGCCGAAGCAGACCCTTGATTCGCTGCGAGGTCTCGGGGGGAGGGCGAGCATGGAGACCGAGTCGGAACCTTACGTCCGTCTTGCGTCCCTGCGACAGCTGCACCAGGTCATGGCCGACATGAACACGGCCCGCAGCCTGGCGGACACGTTGCAGACCGTCGCCGACGGCGTCATCTCCGCCCTCGGCTACGAGATGGCGTGCGTCAACCTCGTACGCCCCGACGGCGACCTCGTGGTCGCCGCCTTCTCGGGGAACTCCGCGGCCGAGGCCCTGATCACCGGCCGGGTCGGCTCCCGCGACTCCTGGGAGCGGCGGCTCGGGATGGGCGAGAAGTGGGGCGACCTCGTCTTCATACCGCACACCGAGGGCTGGGTCCTCGACGACGACGACGTCCCGCAGTGGTACACCGACGGGCCCGCACCCCGGTTCGAGGACGAGTGGCACCCCTCCGACCGGCTCTTCGCCCCGATGTACACGCCCGGCATATCGGGCAGCTCCTGCGGCGAACTGCTCGGCGTGATCTCCGTGGACCGCCCGCGCAACGGCCGCCACCCCGGCGCCTGGGGCCGCGAGGCCCTCCAGATGTACGCCTTCCAGGCCGCCATCGCGATCAGCAACGCCCGCCTGCGGGCCAACATGCAGCGGGCCCTGGTCAGGCTGGAACGCGAGCAGCAGGCCCTGCGTGCCAGCGAGGAATCCTTCCGGCAGGCCTTCGAGTACGCCCCCTCCGGCATGGCGATAGCCGAGATGGGCGGCGACCAGCACGGCCGGATACTGCGCTCCAACGACGCCCTGTGCCGCCTCCTGGGCCGCCCCGCCTCCGCGATGCGCCGCTACTCCTTCTCCGACCTGGTCCACCCCGAGGACATCGGCACCCTGCTGCGCACCTCGGCGGAGGGCGGCCGCGCGGAACTCCGCCTGGGCCGCCGCGACGGCACGTACGTGTGGGTGTCCCTGCGCAACAGCGTGGTCGCCGACGCGGCCGACGGCCCCCGCTTCCTGCTCACCCACGTCGAGGACATAGAGGAACGCAAGCGCCGCGAGCTCCAGCTCGCCCACCGCGCCTCCCACGACGCCCTCACCGGCCTGCCGAACTCCGCCGAGCTGCGCTCCCGCCTCACCTCCCGGCTCTGCCGCCGCAGCGGCGAGCCGGAGTCCCTGGACGCGGCCTACGGCCACCCCGCCTACGACGTCAACGGCCACGGCTTCGACTTCGCCGGCGCGACGGGCGGCTCCTCGTCGTCGTACGACGGGTTCGACCACCACGTGCACACCGTCGCCCCCGACGAGAGCCGCGACGACGGCGCCAAGGGGCTCGCGGTGCTCTTCTGCGACCTCGACGGCTTCAAGTCGATCAACGACCGGTTCGGGCACAACGCGGGCGACGCGGTCCTCATCGAGGTCGCCCGGCGCCTCAGCAGGGGCGTTCGCGACGGCGACACGGTGGCCCGGCTCGGCGGCGACGAGTTCGTGATCCTCGCCGACGGGCTGGGGCAGGCCGACGCCCAGGACCTCGCCGTACGCCTGCGCAACGAGATCATCCAGCCGATCCGCGCCGAGGGCCGGGCCGTCCGGGTGGGCGCCAGCTTCGGCATCGGGTGGGCGCACTGCGGCATGACGGCGGACGAAGTCCTGAAATCCGCGGACGAGCGGATGTACGTAGAGAAACGATCTCGTCCCAAAGCGCATCGGCGTGCCGGATGATGCGCAGGTCAGCTCGCTGATGCGGTCTGAGTCACCCGTTTGGCTCAGTCAGACCGGGTAGGCTCGACACTCAATACCTGTACTGCATCCGCCCGCACCTGTTGAGGAGTACCAAGGGATGACGCCCGGCGACAACGGCGCGAGCACGCCCGAGGACGACGACCCGTTCGGCTACCTCTACGCCGACGGCCAGGCCCGAGGGGCCCAGCCGCCGTCCGGCTCCGGTGGTTACGGCTACCCGAACGCCGTCAGCAGAGTGCGTTCGGTCGGCGAGCGCACGTACGGCGGCCAGCAGCAGGCGCCGCAGTACGGCGGCCAGACCATCCCGCAGCAGCCGGGGGCGGGGTACGGCCAGCAGCCCACCGCGGCCTACCAGGCCCCGGAGACCTTCCCGGGCGGCGCCCCGACCACCCGCCAGGCCCCGCCCACCCCGGGCCGCGGCCGGGGCCCGAACACCAAGGGTCTCCTCATCGGCGCGATCGCGGTCGTGGCCGCGGTTGTCATAGGCATCAGCGTCGCCATGATCAACGGCAGCGGCGACAAGAACAAGGCAAGCGGCGCCTCCACCACCCCGACCCAGTCGGAGGCCGTGTCCCCGTCCCCGTCGAGTACGAGCTCGGTGTCGGCGTCGGGCGAACTGCCGAAGATCGACGCGAAGGCGCTGCGCCTGGACGGCGGCGCGACCCTCGCCTCCGACGTCAAGGGCGCGAACGCCGCCGGCGGCACCTACGTGACGGGCTTCAACACCGTCGGCGCCTCGGTGACGTGGACCGTCAACGGCATACCCGACAGCGGCAAGTACTCGGTGTACGTCGCCTACAGCGTCCCCGGCAAGGACGCCACCGCCACCCTCACGGTCAACGGCACGGCATCCGACACGCCGGTCGGCATGCAGAACTACGCGCACGCCGCCTCGGGCGACTACACCAAGGGCTGGACGCGGACCTACAACTACGTCCAGCTCAACAAGGGCACCAACACCATCAAGCTCTCCTGCGAACAGGGCAACCAGTGCGACGCCCTGCTCGACCAGATGTGGCTGGTGAAGGGCTGGGTCAAGTCCGGCGGCTGAGCCTCGGCCCGGCGCTAGGCCACGCTGCTGACACCCGTCACCGTGACCTGGCCCAGCAGCCTCTCGTAGGTTCCGTGGTCGAATTCGCCTGCCGCCGGGGACCGTACCGTCGCCGCTGACAGGGCCGCTGCGCGGGTCAGGCGGGTCGGCCAGGGGAGTTGTTCCACCTGGGCGGACAGGAGGGCGGCCACCGTCGCGTCGCCCGCTCCCGTCGGGTTGCCGTGTTCCCGGGTGGGTGGGAGGGCGCGCCAGCAGCCTTCCGGGGTGAGGGCGAGGAGGCCCTGGGGGCCCAGGGAGGCGACCACCGCGCGGGCGCCGCGGCGGCGGGCGTCCTGGGTGGCGCGGGACGGGTCGTGGGAGCCGGTGAGTTCGGCCAGTTCGTCGGCGTTCGGCTTGACCAGGTCGGGCCGGGCGGCCACACCGCGCCGCAGGGGTTCGCCGCTGGTGTCGAGGAGCACGGGGACGGCGGCCGCACGGGCCGCCTTGACCAGCCCCGCGTACGCCCCCACCGGCACCCCCGGCGGCAGACTCCCGCACAGCGCCACCGCCGAGGCCCCAACCAGCAGTTCCTCGTAGTGGTCGAGGAAGGCACCCCACTCGGCGGGCGCTATCTGCGGACCCGGCTCGTTCAACTGGGTGGTGTCACCCGTCAGTTCGTCCACGACGGCGATCGTCCGGCGGGTCGCCCCCGCCACCGGCAGCAACGCCTCCCGCACCCCCGTCGTCTCCGCGAGCCGCTCCCGTACCACCGCCCCGGTGGCCCCGCCCACGAACCCGGTCACCGTCGTCTCGTGCCCGAGCGCGGCCAGCACCCGGGCCACGTTCACCCCCTTGCCACCCGGCCGTTCGGTCACGTCGGAGACGCGGTGCGAGGTGTGCGGGCGCAGTGCGCCGACCCGGTAGGTGATGTCGAGAGCGGTGTTCAGCGTGACGGTCAGGATCACCGGGAGACCTCCCCCGCAGGCGCGGCCGTGGCGTTCGATCGGGAGGCTCGATCATGCCAAAGGGTCGGCGGCCGGGCCTAGGGTGGTTGCGGCGCCCCGCCTGCTTCTCCACCCTGGTTTCCACCCGTGGGTCCAGGCGTCGCGGGCCCTGGGCCAGCAGGCTTGGGGGCATGACAACGACCGAGTGGATCACCGACATCGCTCTCATCCTCGTCGTCTTCCGGCAGTTGCGGGAAGGCCGGCTGGACCTCAAGACCTTCCTGATCCCCCTGGGGATCGTGGCCTACGTGGCCCACACGTACCTGGACTCCGTTCCCACCGAGGGCAACGACCTGGTGCTGGTCGGAGCACTCATGGCCGCGGGCGCCGTACTCGGCGTCGCCGGTGGCGTCTACACCAGGGTCAGGACCGCGGACGGGCACGTCCTGATCAAGGCGGGCGCGGTCGCCGCGATCCTGTGGGTGCTCGGCATGGGTGCCCGGATGGGCTTCCAGCTGTGGACCGAGCACGGCGGCGCCGACGACGTCGCCCGGTTCAGCCTCGCCCACCACATCACCAGCGAGCAGGCATGGGTGGCGGCCTTCGTCCTGATGGCGCTCACCGAGGTCGTCACCCGACTGGCCACGATATTCGTCCGCAGCCGGATGCTGACCACCGGGCAGCCCGCCCCCGCCTCGACCCGTGTCGCGGTCCGACCGTGAGCTATGGTCTGGCCGTGCCCACCACCGAGACCGCCTCCTCCCCCGGACAGGTCCCGCCCCCATCGGGCGCGCCTCGGCCGATCCCGGGCCGGGACCCCCGGGTGCAGTGGGCCCTGACCTGGGCGGTCATCGTCAGCGGAGCCCTGACGATCCGCCCGATGGGCGTCAGCGGGCGCGGGCTGGTGGTCGCGGTCCTGTTCGTGCTGAACAGTGCGGCGCTGCTGGCCCGGGGCCTTCCCCGGGGCAAGGTCCCACCGCGTGTCGCCGTCGTCTGGCTGTCGCTGGGCGTCCTCGCGGCGGCCGCGCTGATCGGCGCCGGCCGCAGCGGAACGGGTTACCTCTTCGCCTTCTTCCTCTCCGGTCACATCGGATACCGGCTGCCGACCAGACCGGCCCTCGTCCTGGCGCTGGCCTGTGGCCTGCTCTGCGGCGGCGTCCTGTACTTCGACGTCGGACCAGGTCACCACCTGCTGCCCTGGGCCGTCGGCCTCACCACCGGCGCACCGGTCCTGATCGGGATAGTCAACCGCGTCCAGCACCAGGCCGTGGACGCCGCGCTGTCGGCGGCCGAGAGCGCGGAGCGCGCTGCCCGGGCCGAGGCGCAGGCAGCCGTGCTCGCCGAACGCGGCCGGATCGCCCGGGACGTGCACGACGTCCTGGCGCACTCGCTGGCCGGGATCAACATGCAGCTGGAACTGGCCGACGCGCTGCTCGACACCGGCGACCTGGAGAAGGTCAGGGCGGTCAACGACAAGGCCCACAGCCTCGTCAAGGAGAGCCTGAAGCAGGCGCAGTGGACCGTCCACGCGCTCCGCGAGGACGCGCTGCCGCTGGTGGAGACCCTCACCGCGATGCTCGAGACGTCCGGCCACCGCGAGGCCCTGACCGTGCGCGGCACCCCCGTGGACGTACCGGCCCGGGTGACCCAGAATCTGCTGCGGATCGCCCAGGAATCCCTGACCAACGCCGCGCGGCACGCCCCGGGCGGTGAGGTGCGGGTGGAGCTGGCCTTCGCGGCTTCCTCGACGGTGCTGACGATCCGCAACGGGCAGGCCACCCGTACGGTGAACGCGGGGGTCGGCAGCGGAATGGGACTGATCGGAATGCGCGAACGCGTCGCTCTGCTGGGCGGCACCCTCACGGCGGGACCGGCCACCGAGGGACCGGACCGAGGCGGCTGGCAAGTGGAGGCAGTGATCCCGCGATGAGTGAACCCACCGAGAGCTCCCGGCCGTTGCGCGTGGTCGTCGCCGACGACCAGGCAGCCGTCCGCGAACCGCTCGCCGCGGTGCTGGGTCTGGCCGAGGACATCGACGTCGTCGCGGCGGCCGCGGACGGCACCGGCGTACTGGACGCGGTCGCCGCCGGTCCGGTGGACGTCGTGCTGATGGACCTGCGCATGCCCGTGCTCGACGGAATCGAGACCACCCGCAGGCTGAGCGACGGACACCCCGAGGTGGCCGTCGTCGTGCTCACCACGTTCGCCGACGACGACTCGATCCTGGCAGCCCTCAGCGCGGGCGCCCGCGGTTATCTGACGAAGAACGCCGGACGAAAGGACATCGTGCGCGCGATCCGCGCCGCTGCCGCGGGCCAGTCCGTCCTGGACCGCGAGGTCCAGGACCGGCTGCTGGCCACCGTCCGCGCCAGACCGACGGCGTCCGGACCGCGGCTGCCCGCGGACCTCACGCCCCGCGAACGCGAAGTACTCACCCTGATCGGCCAGGGCCTGCCCAACCGCGCGATCGCCGAGAAGCTCTTCGTGAGCGAGGCGACCGTCAAGACGCACATCAACAACCTCTTCGCCAAGGCCGACATCCGGGACCGGGCCGACGCCGTGCGCCGCGCCATCGCGGCCGGCCTGGCCTGACCTCTCGGCCCCGCGATCAGGGCAGTTCGGGTACGACCACCCACTCGCCCTTCCTCATCACGCCCTTCAGCGTGAAGTCGCCGTCCAGGACGAGGAGGTCGGCGTCCTTGCCGGGCTCCAGGGAGCCGACGCGGTCGTAGAGGCCGAGCAGGCGGGCCGGGTTGGCGGACAGCGCGGCGACGGCGTGCTCGACGGGGAGCCCGTCGACGGTCACCGCCCGCCGGAGCGCGCGGTCCAGGGTCAGGGTCGAGCCCGCGATCGCACCGCCCTCCACCAGCCGGGCCACCCCGTCCGTGACCTCGACCTCCAACGGGCCCAGCAGATAGCGGCCGTCGCCGCCGCCCGCCGCGTCCATGGCGTCCGTGATGAACGCGACCCGGTCCGGTCCCGCGTGGTGGAACGCCAGCTGGAGGGAGGCGGGGTGCAGATGCGTACCGTCGTTGATCAGCTCGACCGTCACCCGCTCGTCCTCCAGGAGCGCGGCGATCGGGCCGGGCGCGCGGTGTCCGATCTGCGGCATCGCGTTGAAGAGGTGGGTGGCGACCGTGGCGCCCGCGTCGATCGCCTCCACCGTCTGCTCGTACGTCGCGTCCGTGTGGCCGACGGCCGCGATCACGCCGTGCTCGGCGAGCAGCCGTACCGACTCGATGCCGCCGGGGAGTTCGGTGGCCAGCGTGACCATCCGCGCCTGCCCGCGCGCCGCGTCGACCAGCTTGCGGACCTCCGCCGGGTCCGGGTCGCGCAGCAGCCCCTCGGAGTGGGCGCCCTTGCGGCACGGGGAGATGAAGGGGCCCTCGAAGTGGATGCCGGCGATGTCGCCCTGCTCGGCGAGCTCCGAGAGGAGGGCGGCCTGGCGGCCGAGGACGTCCATGTCGTCGGTGACGGTGGAGGCCACCAGGGTGGTGGTGCCGTGCAGGCGGTGGGTGTGGACGCCGGTGAGAATCTGTTCGGCGGTGCCCGAGCTGAAGGAGGCTCCGCCGCCGCCGTGGTTGTGGATGTCGACGAAGCCGGGGATCAGGTAGTGGCCGGTGAGGTCGATGAGCTGGGCGTTGGCCGGGGGCTCGGCGGTGATTCTGGTGCCGTCGACGTTCACCTGGCCCTTTTCGACCAATCCGGTGGGGAGGACTGTGCGGGCGCCGTCGAGGATCAGGCTGTTCGATCCCGGCTGCGGGTGCGTGGGGGCTGGTCGCGCCCCCGCGGCGGTAGCCGCAGATGCAACTGCGCCCCGCGCCCCTGAGGGGGCGCTTTCCTCACGCTCGTTTGCAGCCATCAAGGGGTTACCTCCGCAGTCGTCGTAGTCAACAGGTCCTGGGCCAGCAGGCCCGCGCCCAGGCAGCCCGCCGTGTCTCCCAGCTCGGCCGGGACGACGGCCGGCAGTTTCTGGAAGGTCACCCGGGCCCGCACCGCCTCCCGCAGTGGCTCGAAGAGCACGTCCCCCGCCTCCGCCAGGCCGCCGCCGATGATCAGGACGCGTGGGTCCAGCAGGGTCAGGGCCGTGACCAGGCCGTCCGCCAGGGCGCCCACCGCCTCCCCCCACACTCGTACGGCGTTCGGGTCGCCGGACGCGACGGCCTTGGCGCAGTCCGCCGCGTCCGCCTCCGGGTCGCCGCAGGCCTTCGCCCACGCCTCGCTCACCGCCGCCGCCGACGCGTACCGCTCCAGACAGCCGCGCTGCCCGCACGCACAGGGGGTCCCCTGCGGCCGTACGACCACGTGGCCGATCTCGCCCGCGAACCCGTGCGCGCCCGACTCCACCCGGCCGTCCAGGCCGAAGCCGCCGGCGATACCGGTGCCGAGCGCCACGAAGAAGAAGCGGTCCGCTCCCCGGCCCGCGCCGAGCCTCCCCTCGGCGAGCCCGCCGGTGCGGACGTCGTGGCCGAGGGCGACCGGGACGCCGAGGCGATCGGCGAGGAGGGCGCGCAGCGGGACGTCGCGCCAGCCGAGGTTGGCCGCGTAGACCGCGGTCCCGGCGCGTTCGTCGACGATGCCCGGCACCGCCACGCCGGCCGCGGCCGCCGGCTCGCCCAGCTGCTGTTCGCCGTGGACCCGCAGGTCGGCGGCGAAGTCGAGGATGGCGGCGACCACGGCGTCGGGGCCGCGGTCGCGGCCGGTCGCCCGGCGGTCCTGGTGGAGCAGCTCGCCGTCCGGGCCGACCAGCGCGGCCTTCATTCCGGTGCCGCCCACGTCCAGGGCGATGACATGTCTCACGGGGACAGTGTGACCCGCCGACCCGCAAGAGGTCTAGTCCACTTACGTGGTGTAGACCTTATGGGTCCACATGTTGAACGGCGAGACAGTTAGATCGAGGTAGTACAGGTGCGGCGGCGTAAGGCAGGAATGACCGCGGTGGTGTCCGCTCTGGGCATGACGGCGGTTCTCGGTGGCTGTGGGACGACCGGATCCTCGGAGGTCACCCTCAGACTCGTCGCCGCCGACTACGGGGACTCCGCCGCCAACAGCTCCCAGAAGTACTGGGACAAGCTGGCGGCGGCGTACGAGGCCACGCACTCCGGCGTGAAGATCGACGTCACCGTCTACTCGTGGAACGACGTCGACCGCAAGGTCAAGGACATGGTCGCCGCCGACAAGGCCCCCGACCTGGCCCAGATCGGCGCGTACGCCGACTACGCGGCGGCCGGCAAGCTGTACGAGGCCGGTGACCTGCTCTCCATCCCGGTACAGGCCGACTTCCCGTCCCAGCTCGCCGAGGCGGGCCAGTGGAACCACGCGCAGTACGGCATCCCCTTCGCCGCGTCCACGCGCGTCCTCTTCTACAACAAGACGCTCTTCTCCGAAGCCGGCCTCACCCCGCCCACCACCTGGACGGAACTGGCGGCCGACGCCGAGGCGCTCAAGGCACACGGCGTGAAGTACCCGTACGCGCTGCCGCTGGGCCCCGAGGAGGCGCAGGCGGAGACCATGCAGTGGCTGCTCAGCGGGGGCAGCGGCTACACCGACGACACCGGCACGTACACGATCGACTCCTCGCAGAACATCGACACCCTCACCTGGCTCAAGGACGAACTGGTCGGCAAGGGGCTGACCGGCCCGACCGCCCCCGGCAAACTGAACCGCGCGACCGCGTTCGCCGCGTTCGCCGACGGCCAGGTCGGCATGCTCAACGGCCACCCCACCCTGATCAAGCAGGCCGAGAAGAAGGGCGTGAAGTTCGGCACGGTCGCCATGCCGGCCCGCGCCGGCCAGACCACCCCCACCTCCTCCATGGGCGTCACCGACTGGATGGCGGCGTTCAAGCAGAACGGCCACGCCAAGCAGGCCGGCGACTTCCTGAACTACGTCTACAGCGAGAAGAACGTCCTCGACTTCTCCCGCGAGTACGGTCTGCTGCCCGTCACCACGTCCGCGTCCCAGACGATGGCCGACTCCGGCCAGGCCCAGGACAAGCAGCTGCGCCCCTTCCTGGAGCAGCTGCCGACCTCCCAGCTGTACCCGGCGGGCAAGACGTCCTGGGCGGCCGTCAGCGCCGACATCAAGAAGCAGATCGGCACGGCGGTCAGCCCGTCCGGCAACCCGACCAGCGTGCTCACGCAGATCCAGGCCGAGGCGGCCCTCGCGGACAGCCGTACGACGGCCACGACCGGCTGAGCGCGTACGGTTCTCGGCATGGACCGGCAAGAACTGGGCGCACGCGAGCTGACGATCCTCGCCCTGGAACGCCGGGGCTTCCCCAGCCCCGGCGCGAAGGAGCGGGCGATACGGGAGGAGCTGGATCTGGCGCCGGTGCGCTACTACCAGCTCCTCAACGCCCTCCTCGACGACGAGCGGGCACTGGCCCACGACCCGGTGACGGTGAACCGGCTGCGCAGAGTGCGGGAGACGCGGCGCGGGGAGCGCTGACGGTCACAGGGGATCTTCGGGACGCTTGAAACGAGGACGCTCGGATACTGTCAGCCGTATGGGCAACCACAGCACGGACCCCCACGCCACGGAACCCCTCCCGACGCCACGCACCCCCGCCGGTCGCGAGGGACTCGAAGCGCTGCTCGCGCGGCCCCGCACCGCCCTCGTCGGGCTCGACTTCGACGGGACGCTCGCGCCGATCGTCGCCGACCCCCAGCAGGCGCGGGCCCACCCGGACGCCGCGGCGGCCCTGTCGGCCCTCGCGCCGAAGGTGGCCGCCGTCGCCGTGATCACCGGCCGCCCGGCCGAGGTCGCCGTCCGCCACGGCGGCTTCGCCGACATCCCCGGTCTGGAGCACCTGGTCGTCCTCGGCCACTACGGCGCCGAACGCTGGGACGCGGCCACCGGCGAACTCACCGCCCCGCCCCCGCACCCCGGCATCGCGGCCGTCCGCGCCGAACTCCCCGCCCTCCTCGACCGCGTCGGCGCCGCGCACGGCACCTGGATCGAGGAGAAGGGGTTCGCGGTGGCCGTCCACACCCGCCGGGCCGACGATCCCCAGGCCACCTTCGAAGCCCTCCGCGCCCCCCTCACCGACCTGGCCACCCGGCACGCCCTGATCGTCGAACCGGGCCGCCTGGTCCTGGAACTCCGCCCCCCGGGCATGGACAAGGGGGTGGCGCTCCGCGAGTTCGCGAAGGAGATCGGCGCGGGCGCGGTCCTCTACGCGGGCGACGACCTGGGCGACATCCCGGCCTTCGCCGCGGTGCAGAAACTCCGCGAGGAGGGCGTCCCGGGCCTCCTGGTGTGCAGCGGCAGCGAGGAGGTGACCGACCTAGCCGACCGAGCAGACCTGGTGGTGAACGGCCCGGAGGGCGTCGTACGGCTACTGAACGACTTGGCTCAGTTGAGCGCCCCGTAAGGGGCGCTGGGGGTCCCCCCGGCCGAAGGCTGGGGGAGGAACTGCGCGACCAGCCCCCACAGACCCGCACCCGACGAACTACCCGCCCAACGCCCCCAACTGCTCAAGGAACCAAGCCGCAGGAGGCAACGCGGTCGCCGCGGCAGCCAGCCGCTTGCACCGCTCCGCCCGCTCCTCCGCCCGCATCGTCAACGCCTCCTGCAAGGCGGCAGCGGTCCCCCCGATGTCGTAGGGATTCACCACCACCGCGTCCTCGCCCAGCTCCTCGTACGCCCCCGCCTCCCGCGAGAGCACCAGCGCGCACCCCTCGTCCGACACCACCGGGATCTCCTTCGCGACCAGGTTCATGCCGTCCCGGATGGGGTTCACCAGGGCCACGTCGGCCAGCCGGTACGCCGCCAGCGAGCGCGCGAAGTCGTCCTTGACGTGCAGCACCACCGGCGTCCAGCCCGCCGTCCCGTACGCGGAGTTGATCTCGTCCGCGACCCGCTGCACCTCGGCCGTGTAGTCCCGGTACACGGCGAGGTCCTGCCGCGAGGGGTAGGCGAACGCGACGTGCACCACCCGCTCCCGCCACTCGGGACGGTCGTCGAGCAGCTGCCGGTAGGCGAGCAGCCCGCGCACGATGTTCTTCGACAGCTCGGTGCGGTCGACCCGGACGATGGTCTTGCGGCCCTCCCCGATCTCCTCCCGGAGGGCCGCCATCCGCTCGTCCACGTCCCGCTGGTGGGCGCGCTCGCGCAGGAAGTCGGCGTCGGCGCCCAGGCCGTGCACCCCGATCCGGGTGTCCGACGAGGAGGGGATCCCCGGGCCCAGCACCGTGTGACAGCAGGCCACGAACGCGTCGGCCCAGCGGCGGGTCAGGAACGCGGCGTGGTCGGCGCCGAGGATCCCGCTCAGCAGCTCCGCCGCGATGTCGTCGGGGAGCAGCCGGAAGTAGTCCGGCGGCGCCCACGGGGTGTGCGAGAAGTGGCCGATCCGCAGGTCGGGCCGCAGCTGTCGCAGCATCCGGGGCGCGAGCGCCAGGTGGTAGTCCTGGATGACCACCACCGCGCCGTCGCCCGCCTCCTCGGCCAGCGCCTCGGCGAACGCGTGGTTGTAGGCCCGGTACGACTCCCACTGGCGCCGGAACTCCGCGTCGAAGACCGGTTCCAGCGGGGTCTGGTAGAGCATGTGGTGGACGAACCACAGCACCGAGTTGGCGATGCCGTTGTACGCGTCCGAGAACACGCCCGGATCGATGTCGAGCATCCGGACCCGCTGGCCCCCGGTGTCCGCCGCCGGCAGCGGGCCGCCCCCGGCCCGCCGGACCGCCTCGCGGTCACCGTCGCTCAGCGCGGCGCACACCCACACCGCGTTCGCGTCCGGCCCGATCGCCGAGAGCCCCGAGACCAGCCCGCCGCCGCCCCGTTTGGCACGGAGCGCGCCGTCCGCGTCGTCCGGACGGAACTCGTACGAAACCGGGCCGCGGTTCGACGCGACCAGCACCTCTGCACTGCCGGTGTAAGCCATGGGGGAAGCCATACGCCTCAACCTAGCCCGGCTTGTAAACGCTCAAACGTACGGTCACGCCACGACGGGCGAACGTGTACCAGGTCAGGCCACCCGGCGGTCGGCGTACTCCGCGATCTCCACCATCGGCGGGCGTTCCTCCGTGTCCACGGAGTAGGTGCGGGGCTCGAAGCCGTCCTCGCCGCGTTCGAACTGGGTCAGGGACGGGCGGATCAGATGGCCGCGGGCCAGCCGCAGCTGCGCCGTGCGGTAGATCGCGGCGGACATCCGGCCGAGGGCCTGGCCGTCCTGGTGGCGGTGCTTGCGCACCCCGACGTCCACCTGGGCGAGCGCGTCCAGGCCGACCAGGTGCAGGGCGTCCACCAGCATGCCCAGCTCCACGCCGTAGCCGACCGGGAAGGGGAGCTGTTCCAGCAGGGTGCGGCGGGCCGCGTACTCGCCGCCGAGCGGCTGCACGAACCCGGCCAGCTGCGGCCAGTGCATGTTCAGCAGGGGGCGGGCCATCAGCTCGGTGACCCGGCCGCCCTGGCCCGTGGCGCCGGCGAGCGGGCGGTCGTACATCGCCTTGACCAGGTGCACGTCCGGGTCGGTCAGCAGCGGGCCGACGATGCCGGTGACGAAGTCGGAGGAGAAGTCCTTCAGGTCGGCGTCGACGAAGCAGACGACGTCCCCGCCGGTGACGAGCAGGGAGCGCCACAGGACCTCGCCCTTGCCGGGGACGGCGGGGATGCGGGGGAGAATCGTGTCCCGGTGGACGACCCGGGCGCCCGCCGCCGCGGCCACCGCCGCCGTGCGGTCGGTGGACCCGGAGTCGACGACCACGATCTCGTCGACCAGCGGCACCTGCCGCATCAGGTCGTGACGGATGACCGCGACGATGTCGCCGACCGTCTCCTCCTCGTTGAGCGCGGGCAGCACGACGGAGACGGACTGACCGGTGCGCTGCTTGGCGGCGAGTATCCGGTGCAGCGGACGGTCGGTCACGGACCAGGAGCGGGTGGCCAGCCAGCGCTCGACTTCTTCCAGCACAGTCAGCGGCTCCTCACTGTCACGGTCACACTGCGGGGTGTGATCCATCTCGCGGTACGGACGACTATCTCAACTGTCCTGGCCTTCGGTTACAGTCTTGAACAACGCGGGTGACCATCGCATGTCCTGGGGTCACCGTGCGTTGACAACCGAATACAGCTCATCCAGAGGGGCAGAGGGAAACGGCCCGATGAAGCCCCGGCAACCCTCCAGTCGGTCTCGTGTTCACAGCGAGGCTCCCGGCTAGGGAAGGTGCCAAATCCGTCTCACGGCGAGATGCGTCGTGAGGAAGATGAGGAGAAAGGGCCTCGCCTCACATGGCTGCGCAGACTGTTGCAACCGATTCCCCGGAGACCGTAGACCTCGGCCCCGCCACCGCGCTGTCCTGCCGGGAGTGCGGCCACCGCGTGCCGCTCGGCCCGGTGTTCGCCTGCGAGGAGTGTTTCGGCCCGCTGGAGATCGCGTACGACTTCTCGGGCTACGACACCGAGGAGCTCCGCAAGCGGATCGAGGCGGGACCCGCGAACATCTGGCGCTACGCGCCGCTGCTGCCGGTCCCCGCGGACGTGGCGACCAAGCCGAACATCAACCCGGGCTGGACCAAGCTCGTCCAGGCCGACAACCTGGCCAAGGAGCTCGGCGTCACCGGCGGGCTGTACGTGAAGGACGACTCGGGCAACCCGACGCACTCCTTCAAGGACCGCGTCGTCGCCCAGGCCGTCGAGGCCGCCCGTGCCTTCGGCTACACCACGCTCTCCTGCTCCTCCACCGGCAACCTGGCCGGCGCCGTCGGGGCCGCCGCGGCCCGGGCCGGCTTCCGCTCCTGCGTGTTCATCCCGCACGACCTGGAGCAGGGCAAGGTCGTCATGGCCGCGATCTACGGCGGCGAGCTCGTCGGCATCGAGGGCAACTACGACGACGTGAACCGCTTCTGCTCCGAGCTGATCGGCGACCCGGCCGGCGAGGGCTGGGGCTTCGTCAACGTCAACCTGCGGCCGTACTACGCCGAGGGCTCCAAGACGCTCGCGTACGAGATCTGCGAGCAGCTCGGCTGGCGGCTCCCGGACCAGCTGGTCGTCCCGATCGCCTCCGGCTCCCAGCTCACGAAGATCGACAAGGGGTTGCAGGAGCTGATCAAGCTCGGACTCGTCGAGGACAAGCCGTACAAGATCTTCGGTGCGCAGGCGGAGGGCTGCTCGCCGGTGTCGACCGCGTACAAGGCGGGGCACGACGTGGTGCGGCCGCAGAAGCCGAACACCATCGCCAAGTCCCTCGCCATCGGCAACCCGGCCGACGGCCCGTACGTCCTCGACATCGCCCGGCGCACCGGCGGCGCGGTGGAGGACGTCGACGACGAGCAGGTCGTCGACGCCATCAAGCTGCTCGCGCGGACCGAGGGCATCTTCGCCGAGACCGCGGGCGGGGTGACGGTCGGCGTCACCCGGAAGCTCATCGAGAACGGGCTCATCGATCCGGCGAAGTCGATCGTCGTCCTCAACACGGGTGACGGACTGAAGACGCTGGACGCGGTGGCGGGTACGGGACTCACCGCGACCATCCGCCCGAATCTCGAGTCTTTCCACGAGGCCGGGCTCGCCTGAGCCGACCGCAGAAAACCAGGGCGTTGCCCGGACCGGAGGTCTAGACAGTGAGCGTCACCGTTCGCATCCCCACCATCCTGCGTACCTACACCGGCGGCCGGGCCGAGGTCGCCGCGGAAGGCGCCAACCTCGGCGAGGTCATCGCCGACCTGGAGAAGAACCACACCGGGATCGCCGCCCGCGTCCTCGACGACCAGGGCAAGCTGCGCCGGTTCGTCAATGTGTACGTCAATGACGACGACGTGCGATTCGAGCAGGGTCTGGAGACGGTCACGCCGGACGGCGCCGGCGTCTCCATCATCCCGGCCGTCGCCGGCGGCTGAGCCCCCCGGCCCGCCTGACCTGATGGCCGAATGACCGAACATTACCTTCGGTAACAGGCATCACCGGTTGTGAATGGGATTGCCCCCTCCGCGAGAGAAGCGGAGGGGGCAATTCTGTGTGGTTGAGCGCGGTACAGTTGGGGAACACGGTCCCGATCACCGGGGCGCGGGCCCTGTTATTGGATACCGCGGGCCTGCCAAGAAGTAGCCAAAGTGTGCGGGTCATATGCGGCTTTCGTGGCTTTTATGGGGCCCGACTTGCCCTGAATTCGACCGAATTCTCGCTACATTCCGGACCCTTCCCACCCAGAATTCTCGTCCGATTGACCTGTTGCAGACGGCAGTTGGACAGATACATTCAGCCGCGGTCGACGCGTTCCGGCGCACGCCCCCAACCAATGGGGGGTGAGGTCTGACCCGGATCCGCGAAGTGTGGATCTGTGCAAGGGCCAGTAATAGGGGAGTTAGGCATGGCTCAGGGCACCGTCAAATGGTTCAACGCGGAGAAGGGGTACGGCTTCATCGCGGTCGACGGTGGTGCGGACGTGTTCGTCCACTACAGCGCGATTCAGATGGACGGCTACCGCACCCTGGAAGAGGGCCAGCGGGTCGAGTTCGAGATCTCGCAGGGCCAGAAGGGCCCGCAGGCCGACATGGTTCGCGTCACCGCCTGAAACGGCACACACCAGGAAGGGCCCGCTCCCGTCGGGGGGCGGGCCCTTCGCCGTGCCCCGGAGGGCGCCGCCCTGTGCCCCCGGAGGTCGCCGCCCGGGTGTTCGCGGGCGGCTGAGCGCGCCGCCCGATACCCGGGAGGCGCTTGCACTCGCCTAGGCCGAGTGCTAATCATTGCGTTAGCACTCTGAAGGTGAGAGTGACAAAGAAGGACCGGGTCGGTGAGGCCCGCAGGCCGGGTGGGGCAAGGAACCCACGGGTCGGCGAGCCGTCCGTCGCGGGCGCGGGCGCGGTCCTCGAAGACTCACCCCCAGTCCTGGAGGGACCACTTCACATGGCCAAGATCATCGCGTTCGACGAGGAGGCGCGGCGCGGCCTCGAGCGCGGCATGAACCAGCTCGCGGACGCCGTCAAGGTGACGCTCGGCCCCAAGGGCCGCAACGTCGTCCTCGAGAAGAAGTGGGGCGCCCCCACGATCACCAACGATGGTGTCTCCATCGCCAAGGAGATCGAGCTCGAGGACCCGTACGAGAAGATCGGCGCCGAGCTGGTCAAGGAAGTCGCCAAGAAGACGGACGACGTCGCCGGTGACGGTACGACCACCGCGACCGTTCTCGCCCAGGCCCTGGTCAAGGAGGGCCTGCGCAACGTAGCCGCCGGCGCCAACCCGATGGCCCTCAAGCGCGGTATCGAGAAGGCCGTCGAGGCCGTCTCCGGTGCCCTGCTCGAGCAGGCCAAGGATGTCGAGACCAAGGAGCAGATCGCCTCCACGGCCTCCATCTCCGCCGCCGACACCCAGATCGGCGAGCTCATCGCCGAGGCGATGGACAAGGTCGGCAAGGAAGGCGTCATCACCGTCGAGGAGTCCCAGACCTTCGGTCTGGAGCTGGAGCTCACCGAGGGTATGCGCTTCGACAAGGGCTACATCTCGGCGTACTTCGCCACCGACATGGAGCGTATGGAGGCGTCCCTCGACGACCCGTACATCCTGATCGCCAACTCCAAGATCGGCTCCGTCAAGGACCTGCTCCCGCTCCTGGAGAAGGTCATGCAGTCGGGCAAGCCGCTGCTGATCATCGCCGAGGACGTCGAGGGCGAGGCCCTGTCGACCCTGGTCGTCAACAAGATCCGCGGCACCTTCAAGTCCGTCGCCGTCAAGGCCCCGGGCTTCGGCGACCGCCGCAAGGCGATGCTGAACGACATCGCCATCCTCACCGGCGGCGAGGTCATCTCCGAGGAGGTCGGTCTCAAGCTCGAGAACACGACCCTCGACCTGCTGGGCCGCGCCCGCAAGGTCGTCATCACCAAGGACGAGACCACCATCGTCGACGGCGCCGGCTCCACCGAGCAGGTGCAGGGCCGGGTCAACCAGATCCGCGCCGAGATCGAGCAGTCCGACTCGGACTACGACCGCGAGAAGCTCCAGGAGCGCCTGGCCAAGCTCGCCGGTGGCGTCGCCGTCATCAAGGCCGGTGCCGCGACCGAGGTCGAGCTCAAGGAGCGCAAGCACCGCATCGAGGACGCCGTGCGCAACGCGAAGGCGGCCGTCGAGGAGGGCATCGTCGCCGGTGGTGGCGTGGCCCTGCTCCAGGCCTCCCAGGTCTTCGAGAAGCTGGAGCTGGAGGGTGACGAGGCGACCGGCGCGCAGGCCGTGAAGCTCGCCCTGGAGGCCCCGCTCAAGCAGATCGCCGTCAACGCCGGCCTCGAGGGTGGCGTCGTGGTGGAGAAGGTCCGCAACCTCACCCCGGGTCACGGCCTGAACGCCGCGACCGGTGAGTACGTCGACCTGGTCGCCGAGGGCATCATCGACCCGGCGAAGGTGACGCGTTCCGCCCTGCAGAACGCCGCCTCCATCGCCGCGCTGTTCCTCACCACCGAGGCCGTCATCGCCGACAAGCCGGAGAAGGCCGCCGCGGCCGCCCCGGGCGGCATGCCGGGCGGTGACATGGACTTCTGAGCCTGACGGCTCGGCAGCTCCCGCGCAGCACCGAGGGCGGCGCCCCCTGTTCGACAGGGGGTGCCGCCCTTCGCCGTACCCGGGCCCGGCCCCAAGCCCCTGACAGGCGGGGAGCGGGTCCCGAGCCGCGGGGCGCTCGGCGGGCGAGGGCTGGTGTGTCCGGCCGCGGGGCGGGGGTGCCGTGGCCGGGCGGTCGCTGCCGCGGCGGACGGCGCGGTGGGGTGCCTCCTGGCCGGAGGCTGGGGGAGGCCGGTGACCGACGAGTGTCCCGCGGGCGGTCCCGGCAGCCCTCAACGGGCGAGGAACGGGCCCAGTGCCGCGATGAGTTCGGTGGGTGCGTCCAGTGCGATCAGGTGCGCGGCGGTGGGGAACTCGACCAGCGTGGCGCCGGGGATCCCGGCGGCGTAGTGGCGGGCGATGTCCTGGAAGTCGGTGACGTCGAGCTTGCCGATCCCCACCAGGGTGGGCACGCGGATGCCGGCGAGATCGCCGGTCGTGGGGCCCTGGGAGTACTCGCCCACCACGTCCTGGTTCACCAGCGACGTGCGCAGCGGGCCGCGGAGCCGGTCGGCCAGTCCGTCGGCGACGTCGTCCCAGCCGCGGGCCGGCCCGCGCAGCCACATGTCCAGGTTCACGCCGACGGCGGTGTCCAGGTCGCCCGCGGCCAGCGCCGCCGTCTCGGCCTCGTCGTACGCGATCATCTCCGCGGACCAGTCGTACCGCGGCCACGGCGGGGCGAGCAGCGCCAGCGAGTGCACCCGGTCCGGGTGGGTGAGCGTGAAGTCCACGGCCACCCGGCCGCCCCAGGACGCGCCCACCAGCCGGACCCGGTCGAGGCCGAGGTGGTCCAGGAGGCGGCGCAGGTCGTCGCTCTCGCCGAACGGTCCGCTCGGCGGCGCGGACTCGCCGAAGCCGCGCAGGTCGTACCGGACGACCGTGTGCCGTTCGGCGAGGGCGGGTGCGACCGCGTCCCACATGCGGTGATCCGCCACGCCGGCGTGCACGAGCACGACGGGCGGTCCGTCACCGGTGACGGAGTAGGAGAGGTGGCCGAGTTCGTCGGTGAGTGTCTGCATCCGCAGATGCTCGCAGCGCCCCGGCGGGGGCCGCCACCCGATAAGCCTCCCCCGGTGGTGGCGGGGGTCACACCGCTTCGCCGCCGGGAGCGGGAATGCGCGGGGGCGGACGGATCGTTGTGCACGACGCGTATTCGATGCGCGTGCACATACCGGCTGGTCAATGAACCCGACGTATACGACTCGGGTACCCGACCCACTCACGAGGAGCCCCCCACGTGACCGTCACCACGCCCCCCGCCTCCCGCGCGGCGGAGATCCTCTCCCGCCCCATCGTCCTGAACGGGCTCACGGTCCCCAACCGGATCGTGATGGCGCCCATGACCCGCCAGTTCAGCCCCGGCGGCATCCCCGGCGAGGACGTGGTCTCGTACTACGCCCGCCGGGCCGCCGCCGGTGTCGGTCTGATCGTCACCGAGGGGACGTACGTCGGCCACGACTCGGCCGGCGACAGCAGCCGTGTCCCGCGGTTCCACGGCGAGGAGCAGCTGGCGGGCTGGGCGAAGGTCGCCGAGGGCGTGCACGCGGCCGGCGGCACGATCGTCCCGCAGCTGTGGCACATCGGCATGGTCCGCAAGCAGGGCCGGCCGCCGTTCGCGGACGCCCCCGCCGTCGGCCCCTCCGGCATCCGCCTGGACGGCACCGAGGGCGAGGGCAAGGAGATGACCCGGCAGGACCTGGACGACGTGATCGCCGCGTTCGCCGAGGCCGCGGCCGCCGCCGAGCGCATCGGCTTCGACGGGGTCGAGCTGCACGGCGCCCACGGCTACCTGCTCGACCAGTTCCTGTGGGCGGGCACCAACCGCCGTGCCGACGCGTACGGCGGCGACCCGGTGGCCCGTACGAAGTTCGCCGCCGAGATCGTCGCCGCGGTCCGCGCGTCGGTTTCCGCCACCTTCCCGGTCATCTTCCGCTTCTCGCAGTGGAAGTCCGACAACTACGACGCCCGCCTCGCCGAGACCCCCGAGGAGCTGGAGGCGATCCTCACGCCGCTGGCCGCCGCCGGCGCCGACGTCTTCCACGCCTCCACCCGGCGCTACTGGCTCCCCGAGTTCGAGGGCTCCGACCTCAACCTGGCCGGCTGGACCAAGAAGCTCACCGGCAGGCCCACCATCACCGTCGGCTCGGTCGGCCTCGACGGCGACTTCATCAAGGGCTTCATGGGCGAGGGCTCCCCGGTCAGGGGCATCGACGACCTCCTCGACAGCCTGGAGCGCGAGGAGTACGACATGGTCGCCGTCGGCCGCGCCCTCCTCCAGGACCCCGAGTGGGCGTCGAAGGTCCTCGCCGGCAGGACGGACGAGCTGAAGCCGTACGACGCGGCGGCCCTGAAGTCGCTGAGCTGAGCTGAGCCGCTTCCGAGCCGAGCCGAGCGGGTCGGGTCGGCGGGCGGAGACGTGCGTGATCACCGGAACATGGTCATGACCAGCGCGACCACTCCCTGCACCAGCAGGGAGAGGACGCCGAAGAGCAGGGCCCAGATCCGCGCTGTCTCCGCCCCCAGGCGCCGGTGCCACGCCCAGCCCCAGCCGCCGACGGCGGCCGACACGGGGATGAGGGCCAGTACGACGTGGCCCGCCACGGCCAACGGCACCACGTCGAGCACCAGCAGCAGCACCAGCCCGGCCCGGACACCGCGTGCCCCGCGCGTCTCGGGCCGGCCGACGCGCATCGCGCCGTAGACGATCGTGTGGAGGACGGCGACGAGGGTGCAGGTGGTGGCCACGCCCAGGGCCTCGTCACCCAGTGCTGCCAGGAAGTCCCACCGCAGCAGTCCGTCCACGAGATTGTTGAACACGGGGAAGGCCAGCACTCCGAGCGTGATCAGGAGCGAGACACGCAACTGCTGGGCGAGGCCGGTCATCGGTGGTGCTCCGGTCGACGGCTGACGGGGGAACGAGACATCGCAGCCCGTGAACTGGCCGAAAATCGCCGTACCGGGTGTGGCGGATTCTACGCACCGGTCGCGGATACCGGCACTTGTGCGCAGTGCCGTGCGTTCCACCGGTGACCAGCAGCCGCCGAGGTGAGAGCGAGCGACCATGACCGCCAGTGAAACCCGGACGCCGGCCCCCGCGGCCGCCGAGGGCCCCGTCGTGCGGACGGCCGCCGGTGCCGTGCGCGGACTCCAGGAGGACGGACTGGCGGTCTTCCGGGGCATCCCGTTCGCCGAACCCCCGGTGGGGGAGGCGCGGTTCGCGGCGCCCCGGCCGGTCCGCTCCTGGGACGGCACCCGCGAGGCGTACGCCTTCGGCCCGCCGCCCCCGCAGGACCTGGGCATCCAGGGGCGCACGGGCGTACTGGAGGCCCCCGAGGGCGACGACTGGCTGACGGTGAACGTGTGGACGCCCGACCCGGACCCGGCCGCCCGCCGCCCGGTGATGGTGTGGATCTACGGCGGCGCGTACAAGCTGGGCCACTCCGGCAGCCCCGGCTACGACGCGCGGCGCATCGCCCGCGAGGGCGACGTCGTCGTGGTCACCCTCAACTACCGCGTCGGCATGGAGGGTTTCGCCCACATCGAGGGAGCGCCCGCCAACCGCGGCCTGCTGGACCAGGTGGCGGCCCTGGAGTGGGTACGGGAGAACGTCACGGCGTTCGGCGGCGACCCCGACCGGGTCACGGTCTTCGGCGAGTCCGCGGGCGCCGGGTCGGTGGCCTCGCTCCTCGCGATGCCGAGGGCGTGCGGCCTGTTCCGGCGGGCGATCGCGCAGAGCGTCCCGGGCACCTTCTTCTCCGCCGAGCTGGCCGAGGACATCGGCAGGGCCCTCGCGGCCGAGGCCGGACTGCGCCCCACGGTGGCCGACCTGGCGACGACCGACCCGCGCCGGCTGCCGGAGGCCGGGCAGGCGCTGGGCGCCAAGATGGCCCAGTACGTGGACCGGTGGGGCCGGATCGCGCCGACGGTCACCCCGTTCTCCCCGGTGGTCGACGGGGACGTGCTGCCCAGCACCCCCTGGGAGGCACTCGCCTCCGGCGCCGCCCGCGACGTGGACCTGCTCGTCGGCCACAACCGCGACGAGTTCCGCCTCTTCCTCGTCCTGGCCGGCATGCACGGCAGGATCACGGAGGAGCAGGCGACCGGCGCACTGCGCCTGTTCGGACCGGACGGCGAGGCGGGCGAGCGGGCCTACCGCGCGGCCCACCCCGACGCGTCACCCACCGCGCTGTACGAACAGGTGCAGACGGACTGGCTGTTCGCGATGCCGTCGCTGCGCCTCGCGGAGGCCCAGACCGCGGGCGGCGGCCGGACCCACCTCTACGAACTGACCTGGAGCGCCCCCGGCAGCGGCGGGGTCCTGGGCGCCTGCCACGGCCTGGACATCCCCCTCCTCTTCGGTACCTTCGAGGCGGACCTCGCCAACCTCCTCTGGGCGGGCGCCGACGTCACCGCCGAGGCCGAGACCCTCTCCGCCCGTTTCCGCACCGCGTGGACGGCGTTCGCGAGGACCGGGGACCCGGGCTGGCCGGCGTACGACACCCGGACCCGCGCCACCCAGCTCATGGACGCGACCCCGACGGTCACGGCGTACCCGGAGGAGCGGACGAGGCGGCTCTGGGAGGGGTACGAGTTCACCCCGTCCCCCCTGCTCGGCTGACCCGCACCGGCCGCCGGCCCGGCTCACATGGGCGGGTCCGCGGCCGAGGCGTCGGCGGGACGCCCGGGTCAGAGGTTGCCGAGGGGCTCGACGTCGACGTGGACGGGGTTGCCCCAGACCCTCAGCACCTCGTAGTCGGTGAACTCGTGCACCAGCCGGTAGGCCATCGCGGGCCGGGACCCGCGGCGCTGGGCGGCGAGGTACAGCTCGGCCTCCTGCCGGTCGCGCCGGGGGGTGCCGCACAGCTCCCACTCCCGCCCGTTCCACGCCTCCGGCAGCCAGCGCTGCTGCGGCTGCGGCCGGTCGGCGCGCACCCCGTACCGGGACATGGACGGCCCCGCGGCCTCTCCCGCCCCGGTGGGCCGGGGCCCACCGGCGAACTCCGACCGCCGGGCGGCCCGCCGCCGCGTCTCGCACAGCAGGCACAGATCAGGGGCACTCTTGTCCACGGGGCCCTGCGGGTGCTCGGCGCACCGGGTGGTGGGGGCGGGGGCGCCGACACTCTCCTCCAGCAGGTCGAGGGCGCGCCGCAGGTCGTCCTTGACCTCGTACAGCTTGGCGTCGGGCGTGTCGCCGGTCAGCGCGTCCCCGTGCTCCCCGAGCACGCGAAGGGCCCGGCCGAGGGCGGTGAGCTGGGCGTGGTTCATGGAACCAGGGTTGCACAGGGGGCCGACAGCGCCGCCCGAAAGCCGGGGCAGGTCCGGCGGCCGATCCTCTCGGCGGTCTCTGTGCTCATCTCTGCGCCGTTGCTGATCGGCGCCCGTTCATCGCGCCACGGATCTCAGCGGCGCGAGAGCGGACCTCCGAAGGTGGGAGGGGTGTGTGGGGGCTGCTGGGGGCGCGTTCGCCTCGGCATGCGCCGCACGTGCCGCCGGCCAGGGCCTCCGGGCGGCCCGGGACGCCGCACTTTGCGCATTCCAGAATGCGCAGCGGCGGCCGGGCGAGGGCGGCCGGGGCCGGTTCGGGCGGGAGCTTGTCGGTGAGGCGCTTGCGGAGGAGGGCGGCCGGGTGGTGGACGGGCGAGGGGAGGCCGCCGGTCAGGGCCTGGCGTACGTACTCGTCGGTGGAACCACGGGCGAACCACTCCGTGAGCAGTGGCGCGAGGGCGGCGCAGTCGGCCTGGGAGAGGGAGAGGGCCGGGGCGGTGCGGCCGAGGGCGGCCAGGAGGATGTGCGCGCGGGAGCGGGTGGGGCGGGCCCGGTCGGGAGGCTGCTCCGGCTCCGGTACGGCGCCTCGCGTGAACGCCGCCCACCAGTCATCGTCGCGCGCGGTACGGGACCACCACGATCGGGTGATCCAGCGACGGCTCCCCGACTCGGCCAGATGTTCCCGGCCCCGCCGCAAGTGCCCGGCCCGTTGAAGGTGGTTGAGGGCGGTACGGAGGGCGCACTGGCCGTAGGGAAGCTGCTTGGCCAGCGTCTTCACGGAGATGTCGGAGCCGTCGGGGAGCCGGTCGACGTACCCGGCGATGGCGGCTTCGCGGGGTGGGAGGTGGGCGAAGTCGTGAGCCGTACGCCGGTGTTGGTCCGGCGCGGACCGCTTTCCGTAGCCCGGGTTGGCCATGGGGTGCGGGGACGCGTGCGCGGATAGGGGGGCAGCACTAAACTGGCTGTCAGCCATGGGATCGATGGTTCCGATCTTGTTGGTCAGGCCCCCGCAGGTGTTGGTAGCGCCTGGCGGGGGCTGTTTCGTTCGTTATGCGGGCACGCTAGACGATCGTGACTATGCGTGGCAAGCCGAACGCGTCAAGTCAACGCGCCGGGTGGGAGGGTGGGTTGAGGCCCTCGACCATTCCTTGAAAAAGGCGCTCGGGGCTGGGCGTCCGAAGCTCAAGCGAGGTCAGGTGCCGAGGTTCTTGAGGTTTCCGACGAAGGCTGACCACGCCTCCGGCCGGAACACGAGCCTCGGGCCCGAGGGGCCGGTTTTGGAGTCGCGGACGGGGACGAGGGCGGGGTGGGCGTCGGAGACTTCGAGGCAGTCGCCGCCCTGTCCGCCGCTGTAGCTGGACTTACGCCACGTGGCGAGGCTCTGGTCGTACTCAGGCAAGTTCCTCATGTTCGTAATCCTGCGCCGCGGACTCGATCAAGGCCAGGGAGTCCGGCGGAGAAAGGGAAGCGGCGAGGAGGAGTTTGAACATCTGGGTATGGCGGGCGACGACGGCGGGGTCGTCCAGCAACCTGCCCATGTCCGGGGCCTCCACGAAGGAGAGCGGTGGTCCGTCGGTGAACTCCATCAGTTTGAGGGGGCCGTCCATCGCGGCGTGCGCTCCCGCGTGGAACGGCAGTACCTGCACGATCACCCGCCTTCGGCGGATCAGCCCGGCGAGGTGGGCGAGGGCTTCGGCCATCACGGAGGGTCCACCCGTCGACCTGCGCAGCGCTGCTTCGTCAATCACCGTCCACAACAACGGCTCTGTTGGGTCAGCGAGGAGGTGGGTCCGTTCCATCCGGGCCGATACCAACTCCTCGATCGTCTTCTCCGGGGCCGTGGGCTTGTAGGCACGGAACACCGCCTCCGCGTAGGCCCTGGTCTGGAGCAGTCCCGGAATCAGCAGTGCCGCGTACTGACTGATCGCCGTGGCTCGTGCCTCCGCCTCCGCCGCCTCCGCGAAGTGGTCGGGGTACTTGGACCTCGCCGCCGCCTCGCGGTTCCGCCGGAAGAAGTCGTCCGTCCCCAGAGCCTCGTCCAGCAACCGGGCGTACTCCGGCTGCATCCGCCGCGTCCCCGCCTCCAGCTGGCCGATGAACGAGCCGCTCACGAACAGGAGTTGCCCCAACTCCGCCTGACTGAGCCCCTTGCGCTCGCGCGCGTGCCGCAACTCCGCTCCCAGCAGGGCGCGCGGTGACGACGACGGATCCAGATCTTTCGGCCCTGCCATGTGCACGCCCCTGTCCAGCAGACGAGGTTGTTGGGATGCCCTATCTGGCCAGGTTAGAGGCGTACCGGACACGCTGTGTGGTGAATCACCGACTCAGCGTGGAGGTAGGAATGGTGCTGCGGACCACCGAAGAGGTCGTGGAGTCGCTGCGGGCGGCCCTCAAGGGCGTCGGTGTGGTACTGCCGTCGCTCTGCGTCGACCCGGTGACCGGCGCGAGCGACGAGCCCTTCGCCCTGGTGGAGTTGGGACGGTGCAACGTGCGAGTCGCGGAGCGGCTGGCCTCCGTGGTCCGGGGTGAACGGCCGCCCGTCGGGACGTATGTGACGGACGTACGGGACGGACGGATCGGCGAGGTCAGGGGGCACGTCGGCGGGAGGGTGCAGGTGCGGCCCGTGGCCGGCGGCCGGGAGTGGGACTGCCTGGCCGGATGCCTGGAACCCGCGCCGCCGGAGGAGGTACTGCGGGCGCAGGTGCGGGGCGTCAACCGGGCCGGAAGGCTCGGTCTGTAGCGCCGTCATCGTCGGCGCACACCTTACGGGCGGCCATAGAACGGGGCGACGAGGGCGATGTGCCAACTGCGCACCTCGGGCTCCAGCTCGATCGCGTAGGCATCGAGGGCTGGGCGGACAAGTGGGCGAAGGAGGAAGGTTCCGGGACCTTCGCGGCTCTGGTCGTCGTCACCATGTGCTTCGGCGACCGCGAGACCGTCGCCGCCTTTGATGAGGTTTTCGCGCCGAAGTCCTTCAGAATCTGCCCGTTTGATCAGGTGGGCAGTCCCGCGTCGCGGGCCAGGAGGGCGGCCTGGACGCGGTTGGTGACGCCCAGGGCAGTGAGGATACGGCTGACGTGGGCTTTGACGGTGCTTTCCCGCATCGCGAGGCGGGCGGCAATGTCAGCGTTGGTCTCGCCATGGGCAAGCAGGGCCAGAACGTCCAGCTCCCGGGGGGTGAGCCGCTCAAGCCGGGCCCGCGCGGCAGTGGCCTTCGGCTGGTTGCCGGTGTGGTAGCGGTCGATGAGTCGGCGGGCCGCGGCGGGGTGGAGCATGGCGGAGCCGGCTGCCACCAGGTGGACGGCGCGCAGGATCTCGGCGGGATCGGTGTCCTTGAGGAGGAAGCCGTCGGCTCCGGCGGCAAGGGCGTCGTAGACGTACTGGTCGAGGTCGAAGGTGGTCAAAGTGATGACCTTCGGCGGGTGAGGCAGCGCCCTCAGCCGGGCGGTGGCGGTGATGCCGTCCATGCGGGGCATGCGCACGTCGACCAGGGCGACATCGACGCGGTGGGCGCTGGCCCGTTCGATCGCCTGGAGGCCGTCGGCGGCCTGGGCGACGAGGTCGATCTCCGGGTCGCTGTCGAGGAGGTCGGCCAGGCCGAGGCGGACCAGGGCGTCGTCGTCGACGATCATTGCGCGGATCATGCGGGAGTTCCGTTCTCTTCCGTGCCGTTCTCTTCCGTGCCGGCCGGGTGGTGGATGCGCGCGGCCAGGCGCCAGGAGCCCGCGCCGGCCGGTCCCGCGTCCAGCTGGCCGCCGAGGGCGCTTACGCGTTCGCGCAGGCCGACGAGCCCGTAGCCGGAACCGACGGCGGCCGCCGGCCCGGGGCGACCGGCGGGGTTGGTGACCTCCACCAGCGTGGCCGGCGGCCGGTAGTCGATCGTCATGGTCACCGGGGCGCCGTCGGCGTGCTTGCGGGCGTTGGTCAGGGCTTCCTGCACGATGCGGTACACGGCAAGGCGGTGGGTGGTGGGCGCGTCCTCCGGCCGGCCGTGGACCGTCATGGCAATGGGCTGGGAGGCGGCGCGGGCGTCGTCCACCAGTTGCTGGACGTCGCCGGGAACCGGCGCGGGCACCACGCCGGCACCGTTTGGTGCAGCGCCGGGAGCACGCAGCACACCGAGCACGTCCCGCAGATCGGCGAGCGCTTCCGTGGAGGCGCCCCGCAGGAGAGCCAGTCGTTCGGCGACCGGTCCGGGCAGGGTGCCGCCGCGGGTGGCCAGCACGCCCGTGTGCAGGGCGATCAAGCTGAGCCGGTGGGCGAGGACGTCGTGCATCTCCGCCGCGATCCGGGACCGCTCCGCGACCCGCGCGGCCTCCTCGCGCAGCTGCGCCTCGACGCGCAGGTGCTCCACATCGGCGGCCATCGCCCGCACCAGACGCCGACGGCTGCCGATCCACATGCCGACGACATACGCGAAGGCCCAGAGGAACAGCGCGGTGACGTACGCCTGCTGGTGCCACAGCCGGGTCGGCGGATAGCCGACGAGGTTGGCGCCCAGCGCGGCGGCGACGCAAAGGACCGCCGCCCGCGTCCGGCGGGCCGCGGCCAGGTCGTACAGGACAAGAGCCAGCAGCAGCGAGCCGATCCACCCCCACCACGCGGTGACCGCGGCGACCACGATGGGCGCGACGGGCCAGCGCAGCCGCGGCACGAGCAGTACCACCGCGCACGCCACGGCCGAGGCACCGATGGGAACCACATACCGGCCATCGCTGACCAACTGCGCGCCGTTCACTGCGGCGACGCCGGCGAAGAACGTCACGACCGCGCCGCGCCCGACGGCCCCCACCGTCGCCTGAATCTTGCTGCTGTTCACCGTCACGATCCTAGGCAGACAGCTGCCTGCCTCCCCCCGACGACCGGCGACGTCCACCCCCTACTTTCGTCGGGGAAAGCCGTCGAAGAACGGCGGATCTGCTGCCGGGCGGCGATTCCTAGCGTCGTATGCATGGATGACTGGACCACCTCCCACGAACGCGTTCTGGCGCAGCGCGAAGCCGACGGCTGGCTGTTTCTGATCGAAGCAGCCCGTGATCTGCGCACCACCGGCGCGATCGCCCCCAGCGGTAAGGCCCTCGCCCACGCCCTGACCGAGCCCGTCCGCAGCCGCTCGCCCCGCCCGCTCGCCGTCCTGGAAGCAGGCGCCGGCACCGGCGCCGTCACCCGGCATCTGATCCCCCGCCTTCCCCGCGGCAGCCGCCTCGACATCGTCGAGGCCAATCCCCGCTTCGCCGACCAGCTGCGCATCCTCGCCGCCACCCACCCCCGCACGACGTCCCGGTCCGCGGACATCACCGTCCACCAGAGCCTCGTCGAGGATCTCGACACCGACCGGCGGTACGACGTGATCGTTTCCGGCTTGCCGCTGACCAATTTCGCCCCCCGCACCGTGGAACGGATCATGGGCCGCTACCTGGAGCTGCTCCACCCCGGCGGAACCCTCACCTACTTCGCCTACCTCGGCACCCGACGCGCCCGCACCCTGCTCGCCTCACCGTCCGAAGCACGCCGGCACGCCGCCGTGGACCACGTCATGACCGCCTACCAGCGCCGCTACGCCACCGCCCGCTGGAGCGTGTGGGCCAACCTGCCACCCGCCCACGTCTGGCACCTGCAACGCCCCCCGCTGCCTTCCCAGCCCTCCGCCGTCGGTCAGCACAGCGCCGCCCGGACCAGGTGAGTCTGTCGATGCACGTCCTGACCGACCTCCTCGCCCACCTCCCGGCGCCGGCCGCCTACGGGGTGCTGGCCCTGGCCGTGCTGGCCGAGTCGATCCTCCTGGTCGGCGCCTTCGTCCCGACCCTCACCCTGCTGCTGACCGCCGGCGCGCTGGCCCGCGCCGGCCACATCAGCCTCCCTCTCGTCATCGCCGCCGCGGCCGGCGCCGTCATCGCCGGAGACCTCCTCGCCCACCGCACCGGCCGCCTTCTCGGTCAGCGGCTCCGCACCGGCCGCGCGGCCCGCCGCATCCCCGCCCCCCTTTGGCACCGCGCTGAGGCCCTCACCGCCCGCCACGGCGGCCGAGCCGTCCTGCTGGCCCGCTTCATTCCCGTCGTACGCACCCTCGCCCCCCACTTCGCAGGCGCCACCAGCCTGTCCTACCGCTGCATCGCCCCCTACAGCGCCACCGCCGCCTGTCTGTGGGCCACCGCCGAAGCCGGCGCCGGCTACGGTGCCGCCGCGTCCCTCCAGCGAATCATCACCCTCGGCGGGCCTGCCCTTGCCATCGCCGGCGTGATCACGGCCGGGGGCGCGGCCCTGTGGATGAAGAAGCGCCGCCGCTTCCCGCAACCGCAAGACGTCGGCTGACAGTCAGCCCCGCCCGGTGCGGACGTGACTGACCGACAGCCGGTATCTCCAACGCCACACAGATCACAGGGCCGCACCATCTCGGCACATCCATCCGAGGCTTCCGGTGCAGCGCCGCACACGTCGCGCCCTGATCTTCCGCGCCGTCAGGCTCACGCCGCCTCGACGCCGGCTACGACTCGGCCACGTCCCGCTCCGTACTCAACGAGCTGAATCTGCAAGGTCAGATCGCACGCAAGAGGACCAAAGCGCCCGTCCAGGCAACCCGGCGGTGGCACGTCGAGCGCACCCACGCCTGGCAGAACTCCTTCCACCGCCTCGCCCGCTGCTACGAGCGCCGCACCAGCGTCATGGAAGCGTTCTTTGACCTTGCCGGCGCGATCATCACCGCACGTCGTCTGCTCCGCTGCGTGGCCTCTAATTCGTTGGCCCTGCGAAGTGGGCGGTGGGGACACTGCCGACGTGGCTCTTCATGAGGGTGAGATCGCGGTCGACGAGGCGATGGTGCGGGCGCTGTTGGCGGTTCAGCGGCCCGAGTGGGCGGGGCTGTCTCTGTCGTGGGTGGGGGCAGGGTCGGAGAACACCATGTACCGGCTGGGGGACGAGCTGTTGGTGCGGTTGCCCCGGACCGTCGAGAAGGGCGCGGCCCTACGCAAGGAGCACGAGTGGCTGCCGCGCCTGGCGCCCTCCCTCTCGTACGCAGTACCCACGCCCGTCCACGCCGGGACGCCCACCGGCGCCTACCCGGCCCGCTGGTCGGTCTACCGCTGGATCGACGGTGCCGAGGCCGGGCCGGACAGCGTCCGGGACTGGGCCGCCTTCGGCACCGACCTGGCGGCGGTCGTACGGGAACTGCACGGTGTCGGCCTCATGGGGGCGGTGCGCGCGGACGATCTGAGCTGGTACCGCGGGGGCAGCCTCCGGGAGTGCGACGACTGGGTCGGGGAGTACCTCGCGGACTGCCGCCGGATCGAGGGTGCGGAACTCGACGTGGACACCCTGGAGCGGCTGTGGCGGGCTGCGCTCGCGCTGCCCGATCCGCACGGGCCGCACGTATGGCTGCACGGCGACCTCAGGCCCACCAATCTGCTGGTCCAGCGGGGCAGGCTGCACGCGGTCATCGACTTCGGCGCCCTCTCGGTCGGCCATCCGGACGCCGAGCACGCCGTGCTCTGGGACCTGCCGCCGGAGGCCCGGCAGGCCTACTGGGACGCCATGGGCCTCGACGACCCGACCTGGATCCGGGCCCGCGCCTGGGCGATCGCCGTCGGCGTGGCCGGGGTCGCCTACTACTGGGAGACCTTTCCCGCCTTCGTCGCCCAGTGCCTCGCCCGGCTCCGGGCGATCCTGGCCGACGCCGCCACGCGGTGAAGCGTCAGCCGGTTCGCCGAGGGGGCTCAGGCGGTGGGCCGTTCCGGCTCACCGGGGTGGCGGGGCGCCCGCCGTACTCCGCTCGCTCGGTGCGCTCCGCCCGGTCGGCGTGGTGCCCTTGAACGTGGCGTACGTGGCCAGGAAGCCGACCGCGTAACCGGTCAGCAGGCCGCCCGCGTACACCGCCGCCGCCAGGGCCGGGCCTCTGTTGCCCGTGACGAGGGGGAACAGGGCCCAGCCCGAGGGGCCGATGGCGGTGGCGCCCACCCGGTCGCCGAGCATCGCGAAGAACCCGACGAAGGCGCCGCCGGCCGCGCCGCCCGCGCAGGCGGTCAGGAAGGGGCGGCCGAGGGGGAGCGAGACGCCGTAGATCAGGGGTTCGCCCACGCCCAGCAGGCCCGCCGGGAGGGCCGATCTGATCGTCGTACGCAGTGACGTGTCGTGGCGGAGGCGGGTGTAGACGGCGAGGGCCGCGCCCACCTGGCCCGCCCCGGCCATGGCCAGCAGGGGGAGCAGGACCGTGTAGCCCTGCTGCTGGATGAGGGTGGTGTGGAGGGGGATCAGGGCCTGGTGCAGGCCCAGCATGACCAGGGGGAGGAAGAGGCCGCCGAGGATCAGTCCGGCGAGGGGGCCGGTGGTGGTGAGGAGCCAGTTCGCGGCGGTGCCGATGACGGCGGAGACGACACCGGCGGCGTACATCAGGCCGTAGAGCGTGGCCAGGCCGGCGGTGAGGACGGTGACGGTGGGGGTGAGGAGGACGTCGAGGGCGGCCGGGACGCGACCCCGGCACCCCTTCTCGACGTACGTCGCGAGCAGGGCGGCTGCCAGGGCGCCGAGGACTCCGCCCTGGCCGGGGGAGAGGGCGACCCCGAAGGCGGTCACCTTCGCGACGCCCGGGTAGACGACGACCGCCGCGACCGCGCCGCCCAGCACCGGCGTCCCACCGAACACCTTCGCCGTGTTGTAGCCGACGAAGACGCTGATCAGCGCCATGAAGCCGGAGGCGACGGCGGCGAGGGCGGGGGTCAGGCCGGGCAGCCAACCGGCGTTGACGAGGAGGCCGTTCAGTCCGGCGAGCATCCCGCACCCGATCAGTGCCGGGATGAGCGGGACGAAGACGTCGGCGACCCGGCGGAGGGCGGTCTTGAAGGGGGTCGCGTTGCGCCGGGCCCGGTCCGCCCGCAACGCGGCGCCACGGGCGGCGAGCGCCGATGCGTCGAGATCCTGAAGAACCGGGTCGCGGTGCGTGGGGGACTGCCGGGCCGACGTGGCGCCTCCCGCCCACGCGCCGGTAGCCGCACCACCGACACCGCCCCGCGCCCCCGCCGCACCGCCGACACCGCCCCGTGCCCCTGCGGCACCCGCCGCACCTTTCACCCTGTCCCGCGCCCCCGCCGCACCGCCGACACCGCCCCGCGCCCCTGTGGTGCTCGCCGCACCTTCAACCCTGTCCCGCGCCCCTGTGGTGCTCGTCGTGCCGTCGGCTGGATGGCTGCCGGGGGTCCCCCCGGGCCCCTCGGCGGTGGCGAGCAGCGCTTCGAACGCCGCGGTCACCGTCACCACCGCGCCCGGCCCGATCACCACCTGGAGGGTGTCCCCGTCGGCCACCACCCCCAGCACCCCGGGCACCGCCCGCACCGCCTCCGCGTCGGCCGCCGAGCGGTCCGCGAGACCCACCCGCAGCCGGGTCATGCAGTGGGCGACGGAGGTGACGTTCGCGGGGCCGCCCAGGAGGGGGAGCAGCGCGCTGGCGGTGTCGTACGGCGTTCTCTGCACCCCCCGAGCGTGCGGGTCAGCCCGCCGCCGTGGTGAGCGCCGCGCGCAGACGGCCGCCGGACTCCTCCAGAAGGCGGGCGGCGGTCGGCCCGTCCACCCCGGCCAGGATCACCAGGACGGCGTTCTTCACGTCGCCGCCGGTCGCGGTGAGGGCGGCCTCGATCTCGGCGTCCGGGGCGCCCGTGGCGAGGGCGACGATCCGCCGGGAACGGGCGCGCAGCTTGTCGTTGGAGGCGCGGACGTCGACCATCAGGTTCCCGTAGGTCTTGCCGAGCCGGATCATCGTGATCGTCGACAGCATGTTGAGGACGAGCTTCTGGGCGGTGCCCGCCTTCAGCCGGGTGGAGCCGGTGAGCAGCTCGGGGCCGACGACCACCTCGACACCGTGCTCGGCGGCGGCCGCCAGCGGACTGCCCTCGTTGCAGGAGAGGCCGACGGTGAGGGCGCCGAGGGCGCGGGCGTGTGCGACGGCGGCGACGGCGTAGGGGGTGCGGCCGGAGGCGGAGATCCCGACGACCGTGTCCGCGGCGCCGATCCCGAGCGCGTCCAGGTCCTGCCGGGCCAGCTCCGCCGAGTCCTCGGCCCCCTCCACCGAGGTGACCAGGGCATCCGGTCCGCCCGCGATGACCCCGACCACCTGACCGGCACGCGTGTTGAAGGTGGGCGGACACTCGGACGCGTCGAGGACGCCCAGCCGCCCGGCGGTACCGGCCCCGGCGTACACCAGCCGGCCGCCGTCCGCCATCCGGGCGGCGATGGCGTCGACGGCGGCCGAGATCTCGGGAAGGCGCCGGCCCACGGCAGCCGCGACCTGGGCGTCCTCGCCGTTCATCAGGCGGGCGATGTCGAGGGTGGGAAGCGTGTCGATACCGGCCAGCTCCGGTCTGAACGCCTCAGTGGTGAGCGAGTCGAGTTCGGCACGGAGGACGTGGTGTTCGGTGGTCATGGGCAGACGGCTCTTCTCGACGGGCGCGGGTCGGCTGACTCAGGGGCGCGGGGCAGCGGGGGAGGTGCGGCTAGGGCCCTTCTGATGGATCTCCGCGGCGTCGCGACGCCCGGCACGCACGCTCGACGCACGGGGTGGCGGGCCAGGTGGCTCCGCCACAT
>NZ_JBEYJU010000074.1:0-46219 GCF_040703965.1 Streptomyces sp. NPDC006655
GGCCCGGTGGGGGCTGGTCGCGCAGTTCCTCCCCCAGCCTCCGGCCGGGGGTACCCCCAGCGCCCCTTTCAGGCGCGTGGACCGGGCGCCCCTGAAAGGGGCGCGGGGAACTGCGCGAGTCAACCACTACGCACCCGCACCCGACCTTTTCGAACGCCCCCCCGATAACGGTTTGCCCCACCGGCGGTGCCCCCCGCAGAATCCCTGACCATGGGACATCTGGAAGCCGCGCACCTCGAGTACTACCTCCCCGACGGGAGGGCGCTGCTCGGCGACGTCTCCTTCCGGGTGGGCGAGGGCGCCGCCGTCGCCCTGGTCGGCCCCAACGGCGCCGGCAAGACCACTCTGCTCCGGCTGATCTCCGGCGAGCTCAAGCCGCACGGCGGCACCGTCACCGTGAGCGGCGGCCTCGGCGTGATGCGCCAGTTCGTGGGCTCGGTGCGCGACGAGACGACCGTGCGCGACCTGCTCGTGTCGGTCGCGCCGCCCGGCATCCAGCAGGCCGCGCGGGCCGTCGACGAGGCCGAGCACGGCATCATGACCGTCGACGACGAGTCCGCCCAGCTGCGCTACGCGCAGGCCCTCGCCGACTGGGCCGAGGTGCGCGGCTACGAACACGAGACGCTGTGGGACATGTGCACCACGGCCGCGCTCGGGGTGCCGTACGAGAAGGCCCAGTGGCGGCAGGTGCGCACCCTCTCCGGCGGTGAGCAGAAGCGGCTGGTGCTGGAGGCGCTGTTCCGGGGCGCCGACGAGGTGCTGCTCCTCGACGAGCCGGACAACTACCTGGACGTCCCCGGCAAGCGCTGGCTGGAGCAGCAGCTGAAGGAGACCCGCAAGACGGTCCTGTTCGTCTCCCACGACCGCGAACTCCTCGCCCGGGCCGCCGAGAAGATCGTCTCCGTGGAACCGTCGCCCACCGGCGCCGACGCCTGGGTGCACGGCGGCGGCTTCGCCACCTACCACGACGCCCGCCGCGAACGCTTCGCCCGCTTCGAGGAGCTGCGCCGCCGCTGGGACGAGAAGCACGCCCAGCTCAAGAAGCTGGTGCTGACGCTTCGTCAGGCCGCCGCGGTCTCCCACGAGATGGCGTCCCGGTACGCGGCCGCCCAGACCCGGCTGCGCAAGTTCGAGGAGGCCGGACCGCCTCCGGAGCCGCCGCGCGAGCAGGACATCAGGATGCGCATCAAGGGCGGCCGTACCGGCGTCCGCGCCGTCACCTGCGCGGGACTCGAACTCACCGGCCTGATGAAACCCTTCGACCTGGAGGTCTTCTACGGGGAGCGGGTCGCCGTGCTCGGCTCAAACGGCTCCGGCAAGTCGCACTTCCTGCGGCTGCTGGCCGGCGAGGACGTGGCGCACACCGGTCAGTGGAAGCTGGGCGCACGCGTCGTGCCCGGCCACTTCGCCCAGACCCACGCCCACCCCGAACTCCAGGGCCGCGTCCTCCTCGACATCCTCTGGACGGAACACTCCCAGGACCGCGGCGCGGCGATGTCCCGGCTGCGCCGCTACGAACTGACCCAGCAGGCCGAGCAGACCTTCGAACGGCTGTCGGGCGGCCAGCAGGCGCGGTTCCAGATCCTCCTGCTGGAACTGCAGGGCGTGACGGCGCTGCTCCTCGACGAGCCGACCGACAACCTCGACCTGGAATCCGCCGAAGCCCTCCAGGAGGGTCTGGAGGCCTTCGACGGCACGGTGCTCGCGGTCACCCACGACCGCTGGTTCGCCCGCTCCTTCGACCGGTTCCTGGTCTTCGGCAGCGACGGCCGGGTCCGGGAGTCCGCCGAGCCGGTCTGGGACGAGCGCCGTGTGGAGCGCGTCCGGTAGGGAGGCCCGCGGGCCCGGATGTTCGTACAGTGGAGGCAGGAATCCGGACCGCCGGGACCCACACGACGAGCGGGGTACCACCATGACCGGAGTCGACCCCAGCCGGCTGGACGACCAGCAGCTCATGAAGGAGCTGGAGACCATCCACCGGACCCGCCACGACACCCTGTTGTACGGCTCCAACGACGCGTTGCGCGCCCACAACGAGCGCATGGCCCAGCTGGAGGGCGAGTACCTGCGCCGTAATCCGCGCCGCCTCGTCGCCGCCGGCCGCACCCGGGAGGGCGCCCGGGAGCGCAGCTGCGCCGAGGCGGCGGCGCCGGGGACCCCGGCGAGCTGAACTCCGCGGCGCGGCGGGGGCCCCCACGCTCGGCGTCGCGGGACCCCCTCGCTCAGCCGGCCTTTCCGGCCTCGGCGAACACGGCGAGGAACGCCTCGCAGAACGCCTTGAGATCGTCCGGCTTGCGGCTGGTGATCAGCTTGTTCGGGCCGCCGTCGCAGACCTTGACCTGCTCGTCCACCCAGGTGCCGCCCGCGTTGCGGATGTCGGTCCGCAGGCTCGGCCAGGACGTGAGCGTCCGGCCGCGTACGACGTCGGCCTCCACCAGCGTCCAGGGCGCGTGGCAGATGGCGGCGACCGGCCGGCCCGCGTCGAAGAAGTCCTTCACGAACGCGACGGCCTTCTCGTCCGTCCGCAGGAAGTCCGGGTTGGCGACCCCGCCCGGCAGGACGAGCGCCCCGAACGAGTCCGCGGACGCCTCGCCGACCACCTCGTCCACCGGGAACGTGTCCGCCTTGTCGAGATGGTCGAAGCCCTGGACCTTCCCCGGTGCCGTCGACACCAGGACCGGCTCGTGCCCGGCGTCGGACGCCGCCTTCCACGGCTCGGTCAGCTCCACCTGCTCGACGCCCTCGGGCGCGGTCAGAAACGCGATACGCATGATGTTCACTCCCTTCCGCGCGCGGGTCGACGACCCGCGCGCCAGCGTCTTGTCCTTCTCAGGGGCTCCGTCTCCCGGGCCTCACTCTCCGACGGACACCGCCTCCGCCAGCGCCAGCAGGCTGTCGTAGCGTGTCCGGTGCGGCAGCCGGGAGACCCGCTCGACCAGGGCGTCGGGGGCGTGGCCCCGCCGCAGCGTCCGGGTCAGCTCGCTCGGTGCCGCCGGGAAGTCGTGCCGGGTCAGGGACCGGGCCAGGAGCAGCCGCACCGCCTCCGGTGACGGCTGCTCACCGACCCCGGGAGCCACCCCGGCGCGGAACAGCTCCGGATCGTCGTCGGCGGGCGGCTCGGGATCGTTCCACTCCTCGCTCCGTGTCGGATGGCCGGACCTGAGCAGGCCCTGCAACTCGTGCTTCATCTCGTCGTCCCGGTGCACGTTCAGCCGGTCACTGCCTCGTTGCATGTTCTCCCTCCAGGTACATCAGGGGGTGCCGCCCGCGTACCCGAGGACGGGGGGCCGACACAGGGATCCGTCCGGCGGTTCCCGACACGCCGGTTCCGGGCGGTCAGGTCACCCGGAAGGGCGCGGATGTCCCGCGAATGGGGGTCGGCCGCGCGCGGCGGGGCCCGGGGCGGGCTGTGATGGCTGCGGAGGTACGGGCCCCGTGCCCCCGGAGTCGTCCGTGCGAGGAGTTCCCGTCATGCGCCGCACCGTTCGCGCCCTGTCCGTCGCCGTCCTGACGGGTGCCGCGTTCGGCGTCGCCGGTACGGCCGCGGCCGCCGGCCCCGCCGCCGGGGCGAGCCCCGTGGGCTGTGAGAGCTATACGGAGGCGGGTACGGCGGGCGCCGTCGCCGACGGTACCCGCGCCGCCGACGGGACCTGCCCGGCGGGGGCGGGCGGCGACCGGCAGCGGCCCTGGACCCCGCCCGCCCCGCCCGCCCCGGGTGTCGCACCGGACCAGGGCGGCACGGACTCGCACGGCAGCGGGGCCGCGGTCCCGCACGGGGACGACGCCACGGGTCCGCAGGGCGCAGAAGGGGTCCTCCCGGGCGGCGACGGCATCACGGGGCCGCGGGGTGACGGGGGCAGGGTTCCGGGCGGGGGCGACGGCACGGCCGCGCACGGGGACGGCGGCGCCGTGGAACCCCCTGCGGGCGACGGCACGGCGGAGTTCCGCGGGGACGAGGCCACCGCTGGACGCGGGGACGAGGCCACCGCTGGACGCGGGGGCGACGG
This sequence comes from Streptomyces sp. NPDC006655, assembly GCF_040703965.1. Classification (NCBI taxonomy): domain Bacteria; kingdom Bacillati; phylum Actinomycetota; class Actinomycetes; order Kitasatosporales; family Streptomycetaceae; genus Streptomyces; species Streptomyces sp. NPDC006655. The sequence goes on from NZ_JBEYJU010000074.1 coordinate 4,008, forward strand.
TACGGCCGGACGCGGGGGTGACGGGCGGGAGTGCGACGGGGTGCGGGGCGATGCCGCGGCCTGCGTCCCGGCGGGCGTCCAGCACGGCGTGGCGGCAGGGGACGGCGGCTCCTACACCGGTTCCGTGCCGGCCCTGGCCGCGGGCGCGCTGCTGATCGCGGCCGCCTGCTGCGGCGCGGGGTACCGGCTGTGGGGCGGCAGGCAGCACCGGCTGTTCGGCGGACGGTCCGGCGCGGACGGGTGACACGGCCGGGACCGGGTACCCCGGAGCAACCACTCCGGCACCGTGGGCCACCCCCGCGAGGAGGTGGCACGGCCCGGACAGCACACGGCACCACGGACTGCGCGGAGGCGGACATGCGGCGGACGGACCCCGAGGGCCACGGACCGACGCAGGGCACGCCTGCCGGACGGACGCAGGCTGCGTGTGGCGGGGCCGAGGGCGGGGCGGGGGTGCCCGGCGGGTCGGCCGAGCGGCCCCGCGGCACGTCCACCGGAGCCGCGGGACATGGGCCCGTCCGCTTCGGGCCGGCCCTGCCCGACGACGGGCTGCCGGTCCTGCCCGAACTCTCCGCCGTGCTGTCCGCCGCCGCGAGCCGGGGCGGGGAGGAACCCGTCGGCGGCGGGCCCGCGCTGCTGGACGCGGCCCACGGCTACTGGGAGCGCCGCGGGCTGCCCGGCACGCCCGGCCGCCTCACCGCCGGACCCGGCGCCCCCGCCCTGCTCCTCGCGCTCACCGCGGCGCTCGGCGGCGACGTCCTGGTGCCGCGTCCCTGCGCCGCCTGGTGGGCACCGTACGCCCGGCTGCTCGGTCGGCCCGTCTTCCATGTGGCCACCCCGGCCGAGTCCGGGGGCGTCCCCGACCCCTACGCGCTGCTGGAGACGGTGCGCCGGGTCCGCGACGAGGGCGGCGACCCGCGGCTGCTCGTGCTCTCCGTCGCCGACGACCCGACCGCCACCGTCGCCCCGCCCGAACTGCTGCACGAGACCGTGGAGGCGGCGGCGGGCGAGGGACTGCACCTGGTCAGCGACGAGACCTGGCGCGACACCCTGCACGCCCCGGACGCCACCGTGCTGCTCAGTCCCGCGGAGATGCTGCCGGACCGGGTCACCGTGGTCACCGATCTGGCCGGCGGTCTGCTGCCGGCGGGCTGGCCCGCCGCCGTGGCCCGGTTCCCGGCGGACGACACCGGTACGGCACTGCACGCGCGCGTGCTCGACGTCCTCACCGCGATGGGCGCCCGCCTCGCCGGCCCGGTCGCGGTCGCCGCCCGTCACGCGCTCGACGAACCCGAACCCGTCGTCGTACGTCGCGCCGCCGCCGTACGACTGCACGCGCGCGTGGCCGCCGCCGCGCACACCGCGGTCGTCGCCGGCGGCGCGCTGGCCCGGCCCCCGCAGGCCGGCCGTCACCTGTACGTCGACCTGGAGCCGCTGCGGGCCGGGCTCGGCGCCCGAGGCGTCGGCGACGCACAGGAGTTGGAGGACTTCCTCACCGCACGCCTCGGCATGCCCGCACCCGGCGGTCACCGCTTCGGCGACGACCTGGGCGCACTGCGGGTACGGCTCGCCACCGGGCCGCTGCTGGGCGGCACCGACGAGGAACGTCTGGAATGCCTCACGTCCCCCGCGCCGTTGGAACTGCCACACGTGCAACGCGCGTTGATGTCCTTGAGGTCGGTACTCGACGATCTCCGCGACGACGCTCAGCGATGGGAGCCTCCTCGATGACGCAGCAGACGCAAGAGCAAGGGCCCGCCACGACGACCGCCGACACACCGCCCGCCGCCACGACCACCACCGCTACGACGCCTGCCGCCACGACGATCACCGCTTCGACGGCCACCGCTACGACGCCCGCCGTCATCACCAACGCCGGCCCGCCGCCCGCCGTCATCACGGCTGCCGACCCGCCGCTCGCCGAACCCCGCCCGCTGGGCGAACTCCGGGTCTGGCCGCGGACCTTCCACGACCGTCTCACCGCCCCCCTGCCCGGTCTCAAGGCCATGGCCCGCTTCGCCCGCGAAGGCTCCGTCCGCCCCGGCCGCCAGGGTCTCGCCGACATAGCCGGACTGCCCTGCGAACCCGCCCCGCTGTCCCCCGTGGACACCGGCACCGTCGCCGTCACCTGGGCGGGGCACGCCAGTTGGGTCGTCCGGATCGGCGGCCTCACCGTCCTCACCGACCCCGTCTGGTCCCGCCGCATCCTCGGGACCCCGGCCCGGATCACCCCGGTGGGCGTCCCCTGGGAGACGCTGCCGCGCATCGACGCCGTCGTCATCAGCCACAACCACTACGACCACCTGGACGCCCCCACCCTGCGCCGACTGCCGCGCGACACCCCCGTCTTCGCACCCGCCGGCCTCGGCGGCTGGTTCCGGCGCCGCCGCTTCACCACCGTCACCGAGCTCGACTGGTGGGAGGCGGCCGAACTGTCCGGCGTCCGCTTCGACTTCGTCCCCGCCCACCACTGGTCCAAGCGCACCCTCACCGACACCTGTCACAGCCTCTGGGGCGGCTGGGTGCTCACCGGCCCCGGCGGACAGCGCGTCTACTTCGCCGGCGACACGGGCTACGGCCACTGGTTCTCCCGCATCGGCCGACGCCACCCCGGCATCGACCTCGCCCTGATGCCGATCGGCGCCTACGACCCCCGCTGGTGGCTCCGCGACGTCCACCTCGACCCGGAGGAGGCGGTCCGGGCGACGCAGGACGTCGGCGCGCGGCGGATGGCCCCCATGCACTGGGGCACGTTCATCCTGTCGGCAGAACCGGTCCTGGAGCCGCTCACCCGGGTCCGGGCGGCCTGGGACAGCGCGGGCCTGCGCCGGGAAGATCTCTGGGACCTGCCGGTGGGGGGTTCGAGGACCCTGGAACAGACTCCGCTACGGAGCGCCGCCAACTAAGTCGCGCCCCTTTGGGGGCGCTGGGGGTCCCCCCGGCCGAAGGCTGGGGGAGGAACTGCGCGAGCAACCACAACCGCACCCGCGCCCCGCAACGCACCGTCACCCGGGGGACCGAACCCGCCGCCACACCCCCGGCGCCACACTGATCAGCACCGTCAGCGCGACCGCCACCACAACCCCCTCCCACGGCTCCGGAAACAACGACCCACCCAGAATCCCGATCACCTGATAGGTCGCCGCCCACGCCAGACACGCCGCCGCGTTCCCCCGCGCGAACCGCCGCAGCGGCCACTCGGCCAGCAGACACGCCAGCATCACCGGTATGCGCCCGGCGGGCACCAGCCGGGACAGCACCAGCACCGCCACCCCGTGCTCGGCCAGCTTCCCCTGCGCCTGCTCCAGCCGCTCCTCGGGCGCCCGCGACCGGATCGCCTCCAGCCACCGCGACCCGTTCTTCGACCGCAGCCCACGCCGCCCCAGCCAGTACAGCGCCGCGTCGCCGAGGAACGCCGCCAGCGACGCCGTCACGAACACCAGCGCCAGCGCCAACGGCGCCGTCTGGTGGAACGCCACCACCGCCGCCGAACTCACCAGCGCCCCCGTCGGCACCACCGGTACCAACGCGCCGACCAGCACCAGCAGGAACAGCGTCGGATACCCGATCGCCTGCTGCGCCGACCCGACGGACGACGGGGTCGCCGCGGTGGACCCGGCGGCCGCCATGACCAGCAGCAGTCTCACCGCGCGACCTCCAGCCGCACGCGCTCCCCGTGTTCGAGCCGGTGCACCGCCACCCGCGGCGCGTACTCGGCCGCGAGGCGCACGAACTCGTCACCCGGCGCATGGAATTCGTGGGGGCGCACAGCGTCCATGCCGATCGGCCAGTACGTGCCGTAGTGCACCGGCACCGCGCTGCGGGGCGCCAGCCGCGCCACCGCCCGCGCCGCCCGCCCGGCGTCCAGGTGTCCCTCCCCGAGGTACGGCCCCCAGCCGCCCACCGGCAGCAGCGCCACGTCCACCGGGCCCACCACCTCGGCCATCTCGTCGAACAGCCCGGTGTCCCCGGCGAAGTACGTCCGTGCCGCGCCCTCGACCACGTACCCGAGGGCGGGGGAGCGCTGCGGGCCGACCGGCAGCCGGCGGCCGTCGTGCAGCGCGGGCACGGCACGGACGACGAGCGGGCCGACGTGTATCTCGTCGCCGACACCGACCTCGGTGACGTGCAGCTGCCGGAGCCGACGGAGCGCGGGCACCGCGCGTTGTGCGCCCCGGGGCACAAGCAGGCGCGTGCCCGGGGCGAGCCCGGCGAGCGAGGGGACGTGCAGATGGTCGGCGTGCAGGTGGGAGACGAGCGCGAGGTCCGCGCGGCGGGCCTCGGGCGGGGGCGGGGCGCCCCGGCGCCGGCGCAGATGGGCGAGCCGGCGCGCGAACAGAGGATCGGTGAGCAGTCGTACGCCCGAATCCTCGATCGTGCAGGTGGCGTGGCCCCACCAGGTGATCTCCACCGGCACCCTCTTTGCCTCCTTCGCGCGACTCCCCGAAGCCTACGTGCAGGAGTAGGGTCGGCGGCGAAACCCGGAGGTGAGGGGGACGCCATGGGACAGGTGCGGGGTGCCTCCGGCGGGCTCGCGCCGGTGCGGGTGACCGCCATCGCGAGTCTTACGCCCCTGGAGGAGCTGGAGATCGACCCCTTTCTGGTCGATTCCCGCAGCCAGCACGCGATGTGCGCGCGCTGGGCCGTGGAGCACGGGTACGTCGTCGCCCGCGAACTCCTGGTCCGTGGCCTGCGTCACGACCACAGCGCCCTGTGGGCGGGCGTCCGTCCCGGCCTCGACGTGTTCGTGGCACCGAGCAGACGGGTGCTGGAGAGCGCGCTGTCGTCGGTGGAGGCCTTCACGGCGGAGTGCGCCCGACGCGGGGTGCGGGTGGAGACGGTGGGCCGCGCCGAGCCCTGCTACGACGCCCAGATGAAGGCCCGGGTCCACCGGCGTCTCTCCATGCCGACGGCCGGGTACGACGGGCGGTAGGGCCAGGGGCCGACGCCCGTATGACAGTCTGGTCGGGGGACCGATCCGCGGGCGGCGCGGGTCCCGGAGTCGAGGTCGGTGGGGCGTGCGGTGGCGGCGGGTCGTCAGTCAGATCGGGCGGAGTGTGGCGGTGTGGGCGGTGTCCACCGTCACCATGCTGGTGCTCGCCGGGATCCTGCCCGACTTCCAGCTCCAGTCCCCGGACGGTGACAGCGCCACCCGGATCGCGATGACCGCGGCCCTCGGGGCCGGTGCCTTCGGTGTGCTGTCGGCCGTCGTGTGGCCCCTGCTCGTCCGACTGCTGCTGCTGGTGCCCGCCCTCGTCCTCGGCCTGCTGGTCTTCTTCCTCAACGGCTCCCTGCTCCTGGTCGCCCTGCGCGTCAACCCCTCCGGGCAGAGCGAGGCCGCCCCGGAGACAGCCGTGATCGTGGCCGCCGTGATGTCCGCGGTCGCCTCCGCCACCGGCGGCGCCCTCGCCGTCCGCGACGACGACGCCTACCGGCACCGGCTGTCCCGGCTGGCCACCCGCCGCCGCAGATCCCACCCGCCCTGCCCGACCGCCCCCGGCACCGTCTTGCTCCAGCTCGACGGCGTCGGCCACGACGTCCTCACCACCGCCGTCGCCAGGGGCCTGATGCCCACCGTGGCCGCCTGGCTGGCCGCCGGCCACCGGCTCACCCCCTGGCGCACCGACTGGTCCAGCCAGACCGGCGCCAGCCAGCTCGGCATCCTGCACGGCTCGAACTTCGACGTCCCCGCCTTCCGCTGGTACGAGAAGGACAGCCAGGAGGTGATGGTCTGCAACCGGCCGACCAGCGCCGCCGAACTCCAGCGCCGCGCCGTCGAGCGCACCGCCGACGGGGGGCTGCTCACCGTCGACGGCGCCAGCCGCGGCAACCTCTTCAGCGGCGGCGCCGAGGAACAGGCCCTGGTGCTGTCCATAGCGATCCGCCGCCGGGACCGCAAGAACCGCTCCCGGGCCGGTTACTTCGCCTACTTCGCCGACCCCGCCAACGCCGTCCGCACCGCCCTCTCCTTCTTCGCCGAGGTCGGCCGGGAGGTGGGCCAGTCCGTCACGGCCCGGCTGCGCAGGCAGCGCCCGCGGGTGGGCCGCGGCGGTCTCTATCCCCTCGTCCGCGCCTTCGCGACGGTCGTCGAACGGGACGTCGTGGTCGCCGCCGTCATCGGCGACCTGCTCGGCGGCCGCAGCGCCGTCTACGCCGACCTGGTCGCCTACGACGAGGTCGCCCACCACTCCGGCCCGCACAGCAGGGACGCCGACAAGGTGCTGCAACGCCTGGACCGCGCCCTCGCCCTGATCGAGAAGGCCGCCGAGCACGCCCCCCGGCAGTACCGGATCGTCGTCCTCTCCGACCACGGGCAGAGCCCCGGCGAGACCTTCCGCTCCCGCTACGGGCTGACCCTCGGCGACCTGGTCAGGGCCGGCTGCGGACTGCCCGTGCCGCGGCGCGCCGAACGCACGCACAGCGGCACCGAGGCGCGGGCCGCCGTCCGCGCGGCCCTGCGCAGACCGGTCGAGGAGGGCGGCGGGAAGCACCGGCCGACCCGGCACTCGGAACCCGTCGTGCTCGCCTCCGGCAACCTCGGGCTGATCTCCTTCCCGGACGTGCCGCACCGGATGACCAAGGAGGAGCTGGACGCCCGCCACCCGGCGCTGCTCACCACCCTCGCCAACCACCCGGGCGTCGGCTTCCTGCTGGTCCGCAGCGAGGAACACGGCGGGGTGGTGCTCGGCGCCCACGGCGCCGAGATCCCGCTCGACCGGCTGGACACCCAGCCGGGACCGCTGGCCGCCTTCGGGCCGGGCGCCGCGGACGCCGTCCGGCGCACCCACTCCTTCCCGCACACCGCCGACATCATGGTCAACTCCTGGTACGACCCGGAGGACGGCGAGGTCCTGGCGTTCGAGGAGCAGATCGGCTCGCACGGGGGACTGGGGGGCGCGCAGGGGCGGCCGTTCCTGTTGTCGCCTGCCGGTGTGTCCGCCCCGGTGGCGGAGGGTGAGGAGCTCGTGGGGGCCGAGGCGGTGCACGGGGTGCTGCGGCGGTGGCTCCTGGAGGCGGACGGGCCGCAGGTTCCCCTGGCCGTGGAGGGGGAGAGGGCCGCGTAGCCGGTGGGGGCGCGCGGCCGGCCGGGGCGCGTCCCCACCGGTGAAAAATCGGCTGCGTTCGCCCGGCTCCCGGCACACACTGTTCGAGCCGGTCGAAAGCGACCCTTCCGAACACCCCACAGGAGCCTCCCCTTTGCAGGCAGCCGTCACCGTCACCCCCGCCCGTATCCCCGACCTCCTCCTCGGCCTGGCCACCGTGCGGCCCGTCTTCCTCTGGGGCGCGCCCGGCATCGGGAAGTCCTCCCTGGTGCGGGAGTTCGCCGAGTCGCTGGGGCTGGAGTGCGTGAGCCTGCTGGGTACGCAACTCGCCCCCGAGGACCTGATCGGGGTGCCGCAGATCCGCGACGGCCGGTCGGTGTTCTGCCCGCCCGAGGCCATCGCCCGCGACGAGCCGTACTGCCTCTTCCTCGACGAGCTGAACGCGGCCACCCCCGACGTGCAGAAGGCGTTCTACTCGCTGATCCTGGACCGCCGGATCGGGAACTACGAACTGCCCAAGGGCTCGATCGTGATCGGCGCCGGCAACCGCGCCACCGACAACGCCCTCGCCAGGCCCATCGCCTCCGCCCTGGTCAACCGCCTGGCCCACGTGCATCTGGAGGCCTCCGCGCACGACTGGCTCGCCTGGGCCGCGGGCCACGGCATCCACCCGTGGATCCTCGACCACCTCACCGACCGGCCCGACCACCTGTGGTCCAAACCGCCGAAGACCGAGGAACCGTTCTCCACCCCGCGCTCCTGGCACATGCTCTCCGACGCCCTGCATTCCTTCGGACGGGACCTCGACGAGGCCACCCTGAAGGTCCTCGCGCACGGCACGCTCACCCCCGCGCACGCGACCGCCTTCTGCGGATACGTCAAGATCGTGCGCAGCCGCTTCGGCCTGGAGGCGATCCTGCGGGGCGACGCCGGCTGGCCGCACCGCATCGAGGACCGCGACCTGCTGTACTACCTCGCCGAGTCCTTCCGCGGCCGGCTGGTCAAGGAACTGCCCGTCGCCAAGGAGCACATGTCGGCGAACGGCCGGGCGACCGCGTACCGCGCCAAGTCGCTCCTCGTGCAGCTCGCGGAGATCTCCGTCGAGGTCGCCCAGACCGTCATCGCCTCCGACGCCGACGGCAACCCGGTGCTGCCCGCCTGGTTCCTGATCGAGGCCGCCCGCGACATGCCCCGGCTGGTGGAGGCCCGCCGGTGAGGCGTACCGCTGCGCGCAAGAAGCAGGACCCGGCCGCCGAGAACTTCGCCGCCGGGGTCGAACTGCTGCGCGCCAACCCGGCCCTGCGCGCCGTCGAGTTCACCGTCTGCCGGCACGAGAAGTGCGAACTCGCCCCGCACGAGGGGCTGGTACGGGCCGACTCCGACGGCGTCCTGCACGCCCACGCCACCCGGCGCGCCGAACCCGCCGAGTGGGCCTGGGCGCTGGCCCACTGCACCCTCCACCTCGGCTTCGGCCACCTGCCCGCCGCCACCGGCCCGCGCACCCAGCCGGACCGCTACGACCTCGCCGCCCGCTGCGCCGTCGTCAACCGCTTCCTGGAGACCTTCCCGGTCGGCGAGGCCCCCGACCACCTGCCCGCGTCCTACCCGGAGGGCGACGAGGACCGGCTCGCCGCGGGCTGGCGCCGGGCCGGCGGCGTGCCCGCCGCCTACGAGCGCGGCGGCACCAGCGGAGGCGACCCCGACCAGCTGCTGCTCTCCTGGAACCGGTGGGCCGGTCAGGTGCCCGACTGGCAGCTCGGGTTCGCGCACGCGCTGACCCGCACCATGTCCCGCGCGATGGACCTGGCCGGCGGCCGCCGCACCACGATGACCGGCCCGCCGACCCCGCTGCGCCCCTGGGAGCAGGCGCTGAGCTGGTTCGTCTCCTCCTACCCGCTGCTCGGCGGCATCGCGGCCGGGATCAGGCTGGTCGCCGACGCCGAACTGGCCCGCGCCCACGACATCGCCGTCGCGGCCGTCAACCCCGAGGCCGGCGAGATCTACGTCAACCCGCTGCGCACGATGGACGACGAGGAGTGGCGGTTCGTCCTCGCCCACGAGATGCTGCACGCCGCGCTGCGCCACGGCGACCGCCTCGGCGGCCGCGACCCCTACCTCTTCAACATCGCCTGCGACTACGTCATCAACGGCTGGCTGGTCGAGATGCAGGTGGGCACGATGCCCGAAGGGCTGCTGCACGACCCGGAGCTCAAGGACCTCTCCGCGGAGGAGGTGTACGACCGGATCGCCGGCGACCTGCGGCGGGCACGGCGCCTCGCCACCCTGCGCGGCAAGGGACGCGGCGACGTCCTGGGCGCGCCGCTCGGACCGCCGGGCGCGTACGTCGACCTCGACGAGTTCTACCGCCGGGGCCTCGGCCAGGGCCTCGACCTGCACCGGTCGCAGGGCCGGGGCCTGCTGCCCGGCGGCCTGGTCGAGGAGATCCGCGCGCTCAGCCATCCGCCGCTGCCCTGGGACGCCCGACTCGCCCGCTGGTTCGACGAGTTCGTGCCGCGCCCGGTGGCGGTACGGTCCTACGCCCGCCCGTCGCGCCGCCAGTCGTCCACCCCCGACATCCCGCGGGCCGGCCGGTACTTCCCGCCCGAGGAGGTCGCCCGCTGCACCTTCGGCGTCGTTCTCGACACCTCCGGCTCCATGGACCGCACCCTGCTCGGCAAGGCGCTCGGCGCCATCGCCTCCTACGCCGAGGCCCGCGACGTCCCGGCCGCCCGGGTCGTCTTCTGCGACGCGGCGCCCCATGACGCCGGTTACCTGCCGGCCACCGAGATCGCGGGCCGGGTCCGCGTGCACGGGCGTGGCGGCACCGTCCTGCAGCCCGGCATCGACCTGCTGCACCGCGCCGACGACTTCCCGCCGGCCGCGCCGGTCCTGGTGATCACCGACGGCTGGTGCGACGTGCTGCGGATCCGCCGCGAACACGCCTACCTGATCCCCGAGGGCGCCCGCCTGCCCTTCAGCGCGAGGGGACCGGTCTTCCGCGTGCGCTGAGCCGGGATGTGATCGGATGGGGGTTGCGAACCGGTCCACCCGCCGAAAGGAACAACCGTGGCTACCACGCGTACCGCACACACCGTCTGGGAAGGCAGCCTGACCGAGGGCAACGGTGTCATCACCTTCGACTCCTCCGGCATCGGCGAGCAGCCGGTCACCTGGGCCGCCCGCTCCCAGGAGGCGAACGGCAAGACCAGCCCGGAGGAGCTGATCGCGGCCGCCCACTCCAGCTGCTTCTCCATGGCGCTCTCGCACGCCCTGGCCGGCGCCGGCACCCCGCCCACCAAGCTGGTCACCAACGCCGACGTCACCTTCCAGCCGGGCACCGGCATCACCGGCATCCACCTGACCGTCGAGGGCACCGTCCCCGGCCTCGACGAGGACGGCTTCGCCGCCGCCGCCGAGGACGCCAAGAAGAACTGCCCGGTCAGCCAGGCCCTGACCGGCACCACCATCACCCTGTCGGCGAAGCTCGCCTGACCGCCGTACGCCATCCGATGCCGTGTCCCCGCCCGGGGGCACGGCATCGCCGTTCCCGGGGTACCCGGCATTGACAACGGCCCGCTCAGGTTTTGTGCTGGAGACGAGGCGGCGCCCGGCGGAAGGGGACGGACATGGCACGTGCGGTCGGGATCGACCTCGGTACGACGAACTCGGTGGTGGCCCTGCTGGAGGGCGGTGAGCCCACGGTCGTCGCCAACGCCGAGGGGGCCCGCACCACCCCGTCGGTGGTGGCCTTCGCGAAGAACGGCGACGTGCTGGTCGGCGAGGTCGCCAAGCGGCAGGCGGTGACCAACGTGGACCGCACCGCCCGCTCCGTGAAGCGGCACATGGGCGACGCCCACTGGCGGTTCCCGGAGAGCGGGTCCGTGGACGGCACCCGCTACCGCGCCCAGGAGCTGTCGGCGCGGGTGCTGCAGAAGCTCAAGCGGGACACCGAGGCCTACCTCGGCGAGGACGTCACCGACGCGGTCATCACCGTACCCGCGTACTTCGACGACTCGCAGCGGCAGGCCACCAAGGAGGCCGGGGAGATCGCCGGTCTGAAGGTGCTCCGGATCATCAACGAGCCCACCGCCGCCGCGCTCGCCTACGGCCTCGACCGGGGCGAGGAGCAGACGGTCCTCGTCTTCGACCTCGGCGGCGGCACCTTCGACGTGTCGCTGCTGGAGATCGGCGACGGCGTGATCGAGGTCAAGGCCACCAACGGCGACACCCACCTCGGCGGCGACGACTGGGACCAGCGGATCGTCGAGCACCTCGTGAAGCGGTTCAAGGGGCAGTACGGCATCGACCTCGGCAACGACAGGATGGCGCTCCAGCGGCTGCGGGAGGGCGCCGAGAAGGCCAAGATCGAGTTGTCGTCCGCCACCGAGACCTCGGTCAATCTGCCGTACATCACCGCGTCCGCCGAGGGGCCGCTGCACCTGGACGAGAAGCTGACCCGCGCCCAGTTCCAGGAGCTCACGGCGGACCTGCTGGACCGCTGCAAGAAGCCGTTCCACCAGGCCGTCAAGGACGCCGGGGTGCAGCTGTCCGCGATCGACCACGTCATCCTCGTCGGCGGTTCCACGCGGATGCCCGCCGTCACCGACCTGGTCAAGGAACTCACCGGCAAGGACCCGCACAAGGGCGTCAACCCGGACGAGGTCGTCGCGGTCGGGGCGGCCCTCCAGGCCGGTGTCATCCGCGGTGACGTGAAGGACGTGCTGCTGCTCGACGTCACCCCGCTGTCCCTGGGCATCGAGACCAAGGGCGGCATCATGACCAAACTCATCGAGCGCAACACGACGATCCCGACCAGGCGTTCGGAGATCTTCACGACCGCCGCGGACAACCAGCCCTCCGTCGGCATCCAGGTCTACCAGGGCGAGCGTGAGATCGCCGCGTACAACAAGAAGCTGGGCGTCTTCGACCTCACGGGGCTGCCGCCGGCGCCGCGGGGGGTGCCGCAGATCGAGGTGGCCTTCGACATCGACGCGAACGGGATCATGCACGTCTCGGCGAAGGACCTGGCCACCGGGCGTGAGCAGAAGATGACCGTCACCGGCGGTTCGGCCCTGCCCAAGGACGACATCGACCGCATGATGCGGGAGGCCGAGCAGTACGCCGAGGAGGACCACAGGCGCCGGGAGGCCGCGGAGACCCGGAACCAGGCCGAGCAACTCGTGTACCAGACGGAGAGCTTCCTCCGGGACAACGGCGACCGGGTGGCGGGCGAGACCAGGACCGAGGTGGAGTCGGCGGTGGCGGACCTCAAGCGGCTGCTGGCCGAGAACGCGGAGACGGCCGACCTGCGCAACGGGGTGGAGAAGCTCGCCACGGTCAGCCAGCGGATGGGCCAGGCCATGTACGCGTCGGCCGCCGCGGCCGGCGGTTCGGCCGAGGAACAGCGGACACCGGAAGCCGAGGAGGAGGGCGTGGTGGACGCGGAGATCGTGGACGACGAGAAGGGCGCCGCCGGCTAGGGCCCTTCTGATGGATCTCCGCGGCGTCGCGTTCCGGTGAACCTTTCCGGCCACAGCACCAGCCACCGCCGGAACTCACTCCCGGGTGGCCGGCAGGGTGGTGCAGACCGCGTTCAGGACGCAGGCGTAGGGCGTGCCGATGTCGGTCAGCCGGCCCCGCAGGCGCTCCAGGCAGGCGCGGTGCTCGGTGAGCAGGTCCGTGTCGCCGGTGCGGGCCGTGAACTCCAGCACGGCCGGCAGGTAGTCCGGCAGTTCCGCGCCGGTGAACTCGATGCCGTACGCCTTGTAGACGTCCTCGAACCGGACCAGGGACCCGCCCCGCCGACCGGTGTCGCCGTCCTGCCACCGGCTGAGGTAGAGGCCGTGCCGGTTCTCTGAGTCGAAGACCCACACGTAGTGCGCGGCCAGCTCCGGCGGCGGGGTCACCGTCGCGTGGTCGGTGAACTCCCGCAGCTGCGGGGCGGCTTCGCGCAGCAGCGGCAGCCGGGCGATGAAGTCGTCGTCCGGATAGGTCAGACAGAGCGCCGCCGCCTGGTAGAACACCGCGTCCGAGGGCATCGGTCCTCCTTCGCCTCCCTCGCTGCCCCCTTCGTCTCGTCTCGACGCTAGGGGCGGACGCGGGAACGCACCCGTCCAGGGCGCCCGGACGGGTCACACCTTCAGGGCCACCCCGCCGTACACCGGCACGATCCCCTCCTGCTGGAGGGCCACGTCCTCGGGGTCCGGGCGCCACCCGGAGACCGGGATCACGCCGGGGCCGAGCAGCTCCAGACCGTCGAAGAAGCGGGAGAACTCGGGCAGCGAACGCGGGTGGAAGGGCGTCCCGCTGCGCCGGAAGTTCGCCGCCGCCTGCTCGACGGCCGCCGGGCTCAGGTCCGGGGTGACCTGGGAGAGGATCAGGTGGCTGCCCGGGGCGAGCGCCTCGACGTACCCGCGCAGCAGGCCGTACACGTCGTCGCCGAGGTAGTGGGTCAGCGCCACCAGGGACAGCGCGACCGGCTCGGTGAAGTCCAGGGTCTCGGCGGCCCTGGCCAGCAGGGTGTCGCGGTCGCGTACGTCGGCGTGCACATAGGCGGTGGCGCCCTCCGCGGTGCCGCGCAGCAGGGCCTCCGCGTGCCGCAGCACGATCGGGTCGTTGTCCGCGTACACCACCTTCGACTCCGGTGCGACGCCCTGCGCCACCTGGTGCAGGTTGGGCTCGGTGGGGATGCCCGTGCCGATGTCCAGGAACTGCCGGGTGCCGGACTCGGCGGCGACCCGGACCGCCCGCTGCATGAACCGGCGGTTGGCGCGCGCCCCGCGCAGCACCGTGCCGTCCACGGCCAGGATCCTGCGGGCGAGCTCCTCGTCCACCGGGTAGTTGTCCTTGCCGCCCAGCCACCAGTCGTACACCCGCGCCGGGTGCGGCCGGCTGGTGTCGATGGCGGGAGGCGCGGGCTCGGATGCGGTCACGTTCTGGGCTCCTCAGAGTTCGTCGCGGTACTTCCGCAGCAGTTCCCCGGTCCGCTGCGCGGAGGCGGCCCGGGCCGTCATGTGGTCCAGCACCTCCAGGTGCGCCCCCACCTCGTCCCGGGAGTCCAGGTACAGGGCGCCGGTCAGGTACTCGGTGAAGACCATGTCGGGCAGCTCGGGTTCGGCGAACCGGAACAGCGTGAACGGCGCGTACGTCCCCGGGTGCGGGCCACTGGCGAACTCGGCCAGCTGGAGGGTGATCCGGTCCCGCTCGACGAAGGCGAGCAGCTTGTCGACCTGGTCGCGCATCACCGCGCAGTCGATGCTCACCGGGCGGCGCAGCACGGTCTCGTCCATGATGACCCACAGGTGGGGCGGATCGTCCTGCTCCAGCAGCCGCTGCCGGGTCAACCGCAGGTCCACGTGCCGTTCCACGGCCGCGGGGTCGGTGTGGCCGATCGTCCCGGCCTCCATCACGGCCCGCGCGTACGCCTCGGTCTGCAACAGGCCGGGGAAGAAGTGCGGTTCGTAGGAGCGGATCACCCGGGCGGCGCCCTCCAGGCTCACGTAGAGGCTGAACCAGTCCGGCAGCACGTCGTGGAACCGCTGCCACCAGCCCGGCTGGTTGGCCTCCTCGGCGAGCCGCACGAACGCGGCCTGTTCCTCCTCGGGCACCCCGTACGTCTCCAGCAGCACCTGGACGTACGGGATCTTCAGCGCGACCTCGGCCATCTCCATCCGCCGCACGGTGGCCTGCGCCACCCGCAGGACCCGCGCCGCCTCGTCCCGGCCCAGGCCCGCCGCCTCCCGCAGCTCCTGCAGACGCTTGCCGAGCACGACCTGACCGACCGTGGGCGCAGCACGCCGCTCACTCACGCCACGCCTCCCCTACGTGCACAAGTACCCGTGCAGTCTGCCACGCGAGGCCGCCGTCGCACACGTTGTCGAGGCGGCCTCCTGTGTCTACGCGCGAAACCCTCGTCGCGTCAACACCGCGCCAAACGCGCCTACTTGACATCGACGGGGGACGCCGGCCGGAAGCCGGGACCGATCACGGTCGCGCCGCACGCCCGGCACCGCCCCCACCCCGTAGGCTCGAAGACCCCGCAAGCCGCCGCAGAACCGGGAGGGAAACCGCACCATGGCCGTCGAACCGCTGTCCCAGAAGGAGATCGAGGACCGGCTGGCCGAGCTGCCGGGCTGGTCGGTGGACGGCGACCGGCTCGCCCGCGCCTACCGCCTCGACTCGCACGTCGCCGCCGCCGCGCTGGTCATGCACATCGCCGCCATCCAGGACGAACTCGACCACCACTCCGACCTCACCCTCGGCTATCACACCGTCACCCTCACCGTGCACACCCACAGCGCGGGCGGCGCCGTCACCGCCAAGGACTTCGGACTCGCCCGCAGGGTGGAGGACATCGCCCCGGGCCACGGCGCACACTGAGCCCTGTGCTGGACTACGACGAGGAAGCCGGTGTCTATGACGCGACACGCGGCGGAGAACCCCGCGCGGCGGCGGCCGCGAACGCCGTCCTCGGCCTGATACCCGACCGGGCCGGGCAGCCCGGCGGCCCGTCCGGCCGCCCCGGCCGGCTCCTCGACCTCGGCTGCGGCACCGGCATCGTCACCCGCCGGCTGGCCGCCGCCCGCCCGGACCTCCGGGTCACCGCCGCGGACCGTGCGCACGCCATGGCCCGCACGGCCGCCGCCCGGCTGCCGGGGGCGGTCGTACGCGCCGACGGACGGCGGCTCCCCTTCCCGGACGCCACCTTCGACGCGGTCACCACCGTCTGGCTGCTCCACCTCGCCCGGGACAGCGCCGAGGCCCGTGAGATCGTCGCGGAGTGCGCGCGGGTGCTGCGCCCCGGCGGGGTGTACGTCACGACCGTCGACAAGGCCGCCGCGCACGACGTCGGCAGCGACATCGACGCGGTGCTCGCCGACCGTCCCCGACGCCCCGCACCGGACGCGGCCGCCGACGTCACCGCGCACGCCCGGCACAGTGGACTGTCTCCCGCCGGGCAGGCCGCCTTCCCCGGCCTCGGCCAGGGCCGCAGCCCCCGCTCCACCATCGCCGACCTGCGACGCGGCTGGTTCACCGTGCTGCGCCCCGACGACCCCAGGGTGGCGGAGTTCGCCGATCGGCTGGCGGCCCTGCCGGACCAGGACCGCCGTCGCCCCGACCCCCGCTTCACCGTCCGCGCCTTCGGCAAGCCCTGACCCGCCTTCGGCAAGCCCTGACCCGCCTTCGGCAAGCCCTGACCCGCGCCCTCGGCCGGTCAAGCGGCCGTACAGGTCCGGTCGCCCAGGGTGAACGCCGTGGGTCTCTCATTGGCACCCGTCCAGGCGCCGGTGAGACCGAAGGACACCGAGGAGCCCGCGGCCACCGTGCCGTTCCAGCTCACGTTCCTGGCCGTCACGGACGTGCCCGACTGGGTCCAGTCGGCGTTCCAGAGCTGCCCGACCGTCTGCCCGTTCGCGAACGACCAGCCCAGCGTCCAGCCGTTCCACGCCGTCGAGCCGGTGTTGGTGAGCCGCACGTCCGCCTGGAAACCGCCCGCCCACTGGTTGGTGATCCGGTAGGCGACCGTGCAGGCGCCGGTCGGCGTCGGATCCGTGCCGCCGCCGTCTCCGTCGCTGTCCGAGGTGTCGCCGTAGATCACACCCCGGCCGTTGGTCGAGACGTACACCCGGCCGTACACCCGCGGGTCACCCGTGATCGCCGCACCCGTCCAACCCCACTGGTGGGCGTCGTCGTTGATCCGGGTCCAGGTCGCGCCCTTGTCCGTGGAACGGAAGACGCCCCGGACGCCGCCGATCTTCGCACTGGTGTAGAGGGTCTGGTACGAGGCGCCGGGCGCCGCCTTCCCGAAGCCGACGGTGTCGGCCTGGTCGACGTCGGAGAGCCTGGTGAAGGTCGCGCCGCCGTCCGTCGAGTGCCAGAGGCCGTACGCGCCGTCCGACGCGCCGCCGGCCAGCCACACGTCGCCCTTCGTCCCGGGCAGTGCCTTGAAGCGCACGCTGTCCCCGCTCGGCAGGCCGGTCGCGGCGGACGCCGTGAACGTCGCGCCGCCGTCCGTACTGACGTAGAACTTCCCGGACTTGAAACCGTAGAAGGTCTTCGCGTCCGCGCGGTCCGACTCGACGACCGCTCCGGCCGGGATGCCGCTGGACGCCGACCAGGACGAGCCGAACCCCGTCGTGTACTGGACGCCGGTGCCGGCCGGGCTCCACA
Source organism: Streptomyces sp. NPDC006655 (assembly GCF_040703965.1). Taxonomy (NCBI): domain Bacteria; kingdom Bacillati; phylum Actinomycetota; class Actinomycetes; order Kitasatosporales; family Streptomycetaceae; genus Streptomyces; species Streptomyces sp. NPDC006655. The sequence continues at coordinate 21,221 of NZ_JBEYJU010000074.1, forward strand.
CGAAGCGGCTGCCGTCGGCGGCGGCCGCGACGGTACCGCCGCCGCTCACCCCCGAGGGGTCCGTGCCCGCGAACCAGTCGGCGCCGTTGTCCGTCGAGAACGCGATGTGCGGGCCGGAGTCCAGGTCGCCCACCCGGACCACCGTGTCCGGGTTCGACTCGGCGAAGTCGAGGCCGGTGGTGGTGGTGAAGGTCGGGGACGTGTACATCATCGACGGGACCTCGGTGAGGTCCGTGTGCCGGAAGCCGCCGATGTCACCGAGCGCGCTGAAGAGCCGGGCGCCGCCCGACGGGGGAGCGGCCAGGTCGTTGACCGAGGTCTCCTCCAGGCCCCGCACCATGGGCGTCACGGTGAACCGGCCGCCGCTGTCCCACTTCGTCAGGTTCTCCGTGCCGTACAGCGTCGCACCCGTGCCGTACATCATCCGGTCCGAGTCGAACGGGTCGATCTCCAGGGACTCCGTCATCCACCCCAGTTTCGGCGTCTGTTCGGGCGGCGACGGGTTCGCGCCGAAGGTGAGCCAGGGGGAGGACGAGACGTCGATCGTGTAGCGGTTCGAGCGGTTCGGGTACGAGGTGTAGTCCCACGCCTTCGTCCAGGTCGCCCCGCTGTCGGTGGAGCGGAAGATCTGGGTGTCCGGCCACCAGGAGCTGTACGCCGTCGCCATCACCGTGCCGGGGTGCTGCCGGTCGACCGTCAGGCCGCTGAACCCGTAGGAGGTGTCGGCCTCCGCGACCGGGCTGATGTTCGTCCAGCCACCGGTCGCCGTAGAGTACCGCCACAACTGGCCCTTGCCGCCGTCGTAGGGACCGCCCGTGTCGCTGTAGGCCAGGTACAGGTAGCCGTTCCTGGCGTCCAGCACGCCCTTGTGGGCGAGGTAGCCGGTGGGCTGGCCGGCCAGCCGGGTCCAGGTCGCGCCCGCGTCCGTCGACCGGTACACCGCGTTGTCCTTGTCGGCGACCCCGACGTAGACGGTTCTCGTGGCGCTGCCCGAGGTGCCCGTGGACTCGTCGAAGGTGACCCAGACGATGCCCTGGTTGTCGCTGGCGTACCCCGTCGTGTCGCTCGGGTCCTGCCGGTAGTCGCCGACGTTCGGGAAGCCGGTCACCTGCGACCAGCTCACCCCGGAGTCCGTCGACCGCCACAGCCCCTTGCCGCTGGGCGCGCCCAGGTACAGCACGCTGTCCTTGTTCGGGTCGACCGCCAGCCGCTCGCCCATGCCCCGCCCGGGCATGTTGCCGCCCAGCTTGAACGGCAGGTCGGCCTTCTGCCAGCTGGCACCCCGGTCGGAGGAGCGCAGCACGGCGCCGTTCGTCGGGTCCCAGCTGTTGGTGTACGTCCCGACGGCCGCGTACACCTTGTCCGGATCGACGGAGTCGGAGGCCAGGCTGACCACACCGGTGTGCCCCCACTCGTCCCAGCCGACCGAGTCCAGCAGCGGCGTCCAGCTCCTGGTCGACTCCGACCAGCGGTAGGCACCGCCGATGTCGGTACGGGCGTAGGCGAGGTTCTTCTCGGTACGGTTGAAGACGATCCCGGGGACGAAACCACCGCCGTCGATCCGGGCGTTGTGCCAGGTGTACGTGTCGGCGGCGAGCGCCACCTGCTGGGTGGTGGCGGCGACCGCCGGCGGGGTGCCCGCGAGCAGCCCGGCCGCGAGGGCGAGCACGGCGGTGAGGATGCGGGTTCTTCGCACGGGAGAGGTCCTCTCCGGAGAGGGAAGGGCGGCCCCTGGTGCAGGCAGGGACCGCCCACCGGCGCGCCCCGTCAGGGGCGCGGGCTGTATCTCATGCGCGGCTGCCGTCGCGTGTGGCGCGCTCCGCCACACGCGACCCGCGGCCGCCCTACTCCAGCAGCTCCGCGTACGACCCCATGGCGAGAGCGATGTCCGCCTGGGCCCAGAACCGGTGGTACGTGAACACCGGTGCGGCCCCGCCCGCCAGATACGCCTGGATCTTCGACCACGCGGGGTCGTTCTTGTAGAAGCTCCGCAGCGAGGCGAACGTCGACGACGAGTTGATCGCGTCGCCGTTCGGCATCTTCCCGCTCCACCCGCTCGGGACGTACACGGCGTCCCCGAACCGGTTGTAGTCGGCCCGCGTCTCCGGCACCGCGACCCCCAGGCTGTCCTGGTAGTGGTCCCACATGCCGTCGAGCAGCGCCTTCGCCGTCGACTTCGCCGTCGCGTCACCGGACTTGGCGGCGTAGTACGTCAACGTCTTTGCGTACGCGGCCGCCACGCCCACGTCGTTCGTGTAGTCGGCGACCGTGACATGGAGCCCGCTGTTGGAACCGGGACTCGACGCGTTCCAGGTGTCCGGCTGCCCCGACCACTGGAGCGTCGACGGGATGAGATACGTGCCGTCCGGGTTGATCGTGGTCTTCGACAGCGCCCACGCCACCCACTTGTCGAGGATCGCCTTGGCCTGCGCGTTGCCGGTCTGCTGGTAGTACTCGGCGACCCGCTCCATCGACCAGGCCTGGAAGCCGAACCACTGGTTGGACGGCGGGTCGTGGTACACCGGCTCCCAGTCGTAGTACATGCCGTAGAACGTCGACGTACCCGCCGGCGGACTCGCGTACCGCCCCTGCCAGCTGTTGGTCGCGCCGCCCGCGATGGCGCCCTCGGACGACTGCAGCCAGCGGTAGAACTCCAGCTGCCGGGTCAGCGAGGTACCCCAGTCCGTCGCGCCCGTCGCTGACTTGGGCTTCAGGTCGGCGTTCGAGCTGAGCGCGTAGGCGGCCAACGGGTTCTGGTACCCGCCGTGCACATGGCTCGACCCGATGCGCCAGGCCCAGCCCCCGTTGGTGTCGTTCGAGCCGCCCCACGCGTAGTACCAGGAGAGCAGGTAGTCCGAGGCGTCCTTGCCGGTGCCGGCCGGGCAGGTGGACGGTCCGACGCAGTTGCCGATCTTCTTGAAGTACTTGTCGTACATGGCGTAGCGCAGGTAGTCGCCCATCTTCGCGGCCTTGCCCACGGTCGTGGCGACGTCGCTGCCCTTGCCCTGCTGCTTCGCCCACACGTCCGCCCAGTACGCGGCCTGCACCGCACGCGCGTCGGCGTCCGGGGCGTCGGTGTACTTCCACTGCTTGGCGTAGGACGAGTCGCCGGTGAACAGGTCCAGGTACCCGTTGGTCCCGCCGTACTTGAAGGCGTCGCAGGTCGGTTGCGGCACGGTCTCCCACACGGACTCCTGCGGACCGCGCTGGAAGGTGTTGATGTACGACGGACCGGTGGCCGTCGGGCCGCCCTCGCAGGTGCCGCCGGGGGTGTCGCCGTAGCCGTAGACGTTGTCGACGTCCTCCAGCCAGTGCATGCCGTACACGTCGTCCGTGCCGTACGCGCTCTTCAGCTCCCCGGCGAGCGGGTCCGTGCCCACCGACACCGACGTGTCGAGCTTCGCCGGGTACTGGTTCGGTGTGTCCAGTTCCGGTGCGTAGGTGGCCGGTTTGGAGGCGTTGTAGAAGGAGTTGGCGGGCTGGTCGGCGTGGGTGGGGATCATGTACTTCTCCATGAGCGCCCACGCGCCGTTGAACTTGGACCAGTCACCGGTGACCTTGCCGTACATCGCCTGTAGCCACAGGAGGTAGCTGTACGCCTCGGACGTGGTCTCGTGGCCCTGGTCCGGGGCCTCGACGATCAGCGTCTCGACCGAGTGGTACGGGATGCCCTGCGGCGAGAAGTAGCCGTTCGCCGGGTTGGTGATCTTCCCGTACAGATCCAGGAAGCGCGCGTCGTACGCCTTCGACGCGGCCAGCTCCGTCACCGTCACCGCGGCCCCGGTGTAGCCGGGCGCGGACGCGGTGAAGGTCGCGGTGCCGGTGCCGGAGGAGTCCGCCGCCACGGTCACGTTCTGTGCGGTGCTCCAGTTCGACGGCGTGAACGTCAGCGACGAACCGGCGCTCACCGACAGTCCGGTGTTGCCTGCCGTACGCGCCACCGACACCGTCACACTGGCGCTCGGCTGCTTCGACAGACTCACCCCGAAGCTCCCGGTCGCGCCCTGCCGGACACCCAGCTGGGTGGGCGAGGCGACCACCGCGGGACCCGAGGCCACCGTGATGCCGACCGGCGTGGAGGCCGCGGACGCGCCGAGGCTGTCGTACGCCTTGGCCACCAGGGAGTGACTGCCCACGGTCAAACTGGAGACCGAGAGCGTGTACGGCGCCGAGGTGTCCGTGCCCAGCAGCGTGGTGTCGTCGTAGAACTCCACCTTGCTGACCGTGGCGCCGTCCGCCGCCGCCGCGGTCGCCGCCAGCGGCACCGCGTCGCCCTGCGTGTAGACCGCGCCCGCGCTCGGGCTGGTCAGCACGGTGACCGGCGGCTGGTGCGCGCCGGCGCAGGTCGTGCCGTTGACCGCGAAGGAGGTCGGCGCCACGTTGCTGCCCGTGTACGAGAACTGGGCGCCCGTCGACACCGCCGCGCCCGGCGCGATCGTGCCGTTGTAGCCGGCGTCCTTCACGGTGACCGAGGTGCCGGACTGGGACCAGGTGCCGTTCCAGCCGTTCGACAGCTTCTGGTTGCCCGCGTACGCGTACGTCAGCGTCCAGCCGTTGATCGCGTCCGTACCGCGGTTGGTGATCGTGAGGTCCGCGGTGAAGCCGGAACCCCAGTCGTTGGTCTTGTAGTCGACGCTGCACTGGACGGTCGCCGCGTGGGCGGGAACCGTCCCGACGGCCAGCATGGACAGCGGCAGGGCGAGGGCCGCGACGACGGCGGTCCACAACCGCCGTACGGCTCTGCGCCTCCTCCCGGCACCGGGAGTGGGGGAAAGTGCGGGATGCATGTGCTGGTTCCTCCTTGCGCTTGCGGCTCGGGGAGAAGTCAAGGCTTGAACCAGTGGGAGCGCTCCCATAGTGCGGATGTGGCATGGTGCGGTCAAGGCTGTTGAAGAGTCGAAAAGATTCGACGGATCCGGCTGGAGAAAAGTCAAGCGGTTCCCCTGTTCTTTGCAGTCGCTCGGCGCTACCTTCCTTCGCACCAGTGGGAGCGATTCCGTTCAGTCGGCGCGTCCGTCACGACGTGCCCGAGCTGCAAGGAGTCGCTCATGCGACACCCCCCGCGTTCGGTTCTTTTAGCCGTCACCGGTGCGGTCGCCCTCGTCGGCGCCGCGCTGGTGCCGGTGGTGTCGGCGTCCGGCGCCACGCCCGCGTGCACGGTGCAGTACACGGTCACGAGTCAGTGGGACACCGGCTTCCAGGGCTCCGTGACCATCACCAACAACATGGCGGCCCTGAGCAGTTGGAGCCTGAGCTTCGACTTCCCGAGCGGCCAGAAGGTCACCCAGGGCTGGAACGGCAGGTGGTCCCAGTCCGGTACGACGGTCACCGCCGCGAACGAGAGCTGGAACGGCTCCCTCGGCACCGGCGCGAGCGTCAGCGCCGGGTTCCTCGGCTCCTGGTCGGGCAGCAACGCCGTGCCGTCGGCCTTCAGGCTCAACGGCACGACCTGCAACGCGGATGCGGAACCGACGCCGACCCCGACACCGACCGGCCCGCCCGCCACCGGGTCGGCCCCGGCCCTGCACGTCTCCGGCACCAAGCTCGTGGACGCCGGTGGCACGGCCCACCGCCTCCTCGGCGTGAACCGCTCCGGCGGCGAGTTCATGTGCGTGCAGGGCTACGGCATCTGGGACGGTCCGGTCGACGACGCCGCCATCAAGGCGATCGCCGACTGGAAGGCCAACGCGGTCCGCATCCCGCTCAACGAGGAGTGCTGGCTGGGCCTGTCCAATATCAAGCCCGAGTACGCGGGCGCCCACTACATCGACGCGGTCAAGGACCTGGTGGCCCGCGTCGAGTCGTACGGCATGACCCCGATCCTCGAACTCCACTGGTCCCACGGCCAGTACACCGGCAACTCGGCGGGCTGCTCCGACGTGCACGCCACCTGCCAGAAGCCGATGCCGGACGCCCAGTACAGCCCGACCTTCTGGTCCTCGGTGGCCGGCACCTTCAAGGACGACCCGGCGGCCGTGTTCGACCTGTTCAACGAGCCCTACCCGGACCGGGCGACCTCGACGACCACCCAGGCCTGGGAGTGCTGGCGGGACGGCGGCACCTGCCCCGGGATCGGCTACCCGGTCGCCGGCATGCAGGACCTGGTGAACAGCGTCCGCGGCGCCGGTGCCAGGAACGTCATCATGATCGGCGGACTGGCGTACTCCAACGACCTCAGCCAGTGGCTGACGTACGAGCCCACCGATCCGGCGGGCAATCTCGTCGCCGCCTACCACGTCTACAACTTCAACACCTGCTCCACCGAGAGCTGCTGGAACTCCACCCTCGCGCCGGTCGCGGCCAAGGTGCCGCTGGTGGCCGGGGAGATCGGTGAGAACACCTGCTCGCACGCGTTCGTGGACCAGGTCATGAAGTGGTTCGACGACCGCGGCCTCTCCTACCTGGGCTGGACCTGGAACACCTGGGACTGCTCCTCCGGCCCGTCCCTGATCTCCGACTACGACGGCACGCCGACCGCGTACGGCGCCGGCCTGCACGACCACCTCAAGGCCCTCAACCCGTAAGCGCACCCACCCCACCGGAGAAGTCCGAACCGAGAAGAAGGAACCCGCACTCATGAGTCGTACCAGAACAGCGTTACTCGCCGCCCTGGCGCTCGTCGCCGGGGTTTCGGGGCCTGCGCTCGCCGCGGCCCCCGCCGCCCACGCGGCGATCTCCGCCATCCCCTGCACCGTCGACTACAAGATCCAGAACGACTGGGGCTCCGGCTTCACCGCCGCCGTCACCGTCACCAACAACTCTGCCGCGAAGTCGAGTTGGGCGGTGAAGTGGTCGTACGCCGGTAACCAGTCGGTGAGCAGCTACTGGAGCGCCAAGATCAGCCAGAGCGGCACCGCGGTCACCGCGAGCAACGAGACGTACAACGGCACGCTGGCGACCGGTGGTTCGGTCAGCTTCGGGTTCAACGGAACCTACAGCGGCACCAACGCGGTCCCGACCGCCTTCACGCTCGACGGAGTCACCTGCAACGTCGACGACGGCACCGGCAGTGGTGGCGGCGGAGGCAACGGCGGCGGCTCCGGCACCCGTGTCGACAACCCGTACGCCGGCGCCAAGGTGTACGTGAACCCCGAGTGGTCGGCGAAGGCCGCCGCCGAACCGGGCGGCACCCGCGTCTCCAACCAGCCCACCGGCGTCTGGATCGACCGCATCGCCGCGATCAACGGCGTGAACGGCGGCATGGGCCTGCGCGACCACCTCGACGCGGCCCTGGCCCAGAAGGGCAGCGGTCAGGAGGTCGTCCAGCTGGTCATCTACGACCTGCCCGGACGCGACTGTGCCGCCCTCGCCTCGAACGGCGAACTCGGCCCGACGGAGATCGACAAGTACAAGACGCAGTTCATCGACCCGATCGCGGCGATCCTCTCCGACAGCAAGTACGCCTCGCTGCGGATCGTCACCACCATCGAGCTCGACTCGCTGCCCAACCTGGTCACCAACACCGGCAGCCGGGCCACCGCCACCGCCAACTGCAACACCATGCTGGCCAACGGTAACTACGTGAAGGGCGTCGGCTACGCGCTCGCCAAGCTCGGCGCGATCCCCAACGTCTACAACTACCTGGACGCCGGCCACCACGGCTGGCTCGGCTGGGACGACAACTTCGCCCCGGCGGCCAACGTGTTCAAGCAGGCGGCCACCAGTGAGGGCGCGACCGTCGACGACGTCCAGGGCTTCATCACCAACACGGCCAACTACAGCGCCCTGAAGGAGAACAACTTCACCATCAACGACTCGGTGAACGGCACCTCCGTCCGCCAGTCCAAGTGGGTCGACTGGAATCGCTACGTCGACGAGCTGTCCTTCGCCCAGGCCTTCCGCACCGAACTGGTCTCGGTCGGCTTCAACTCGAACATCGGCATGCTGATCGACACCTCCCGCAACGGCTGGGGCGGCAGCGCGCGGCCGGCCGGCCCCGGCCCGACGACCAGCGTGGACGCGTACGTCGACGGCGGCCGCTACGACCGCCGGATCAACGTCGGCAACTGGTGCAACCAGGCCGGAGCGGGCCTCGGCGAGCGCCCGCAGGCCAGCCCGGCGGCCGGGATCGACGCCTACGTCTGGATGAAGCCTCCGGGTGAGTCGGACGGCTCCAGCTCCGCCATCCCGAACGACGAGGGCAAGGGCTTCGACCGGATGTGCGACCCGACGTACACGGGCAACGCCCGCAACGACAACAACATGTCCGGCGCCCTGCCGAACGCGCCGCTGTCCGGGCACTGGTTCTCCGCCGAGTTCCAGCAGCTGATGGCGAACGCCTACCCGCCGTTGTCCTGACGGCGGCCTCCGCCGGGGCTCAGCCCTCCCGGGCCAGGCCCCGGCGGATGGCGGTCTCCACCGCCGAGTAGTCACCGTCCGGCCGCTCCAGTTCGTAGGGAGCGGCCGGCATCAGTGGCGGCTGGGCCATGAATCGGGGGCGGGAGCCGTGGTGCGGCTGGGCCGCGTGCACCAGGAACGGGTGACAGAGGAAGACGTCGCCGGGACGGCCGGTGGCGTACGCGAGGGGGCGGTGCGCGGAGGCCTCGACCAGTCGCGGCGCGATCTTCAGACCGGACACGCCGTCCTCCCCGTACGGTTCGAGCAGCGGCGGCACGTCGAGATGCGAGCCGATCCGGATCCGGGTCGGGGCGTCCTCCTGCGTCACCTCGCTGAACAGGAAGAGCATCAGCAGCGCCCGGTCCCGTGACCGCAGGTTGGTGAAGTACCAGCTCGCGCCCTCGGGAAGGTAGCTCCCCTCGATGTGCCAGCCCGCGTCGTCCGGCTCCTCGGGGTGCGGGAACCGCAGCGGGAAGCTCCCCAGCGAGTACCTGGGCACCCACCTGCCCTCGCCCACCAGCAGGTCGAACGCCCGGTGCAGGGCGGGCGAGTTCGCCGCCGCCGCGAACGGGCCCTGGGCCATGTCCGCCACCCACACCACCGGGTCCCGCCAGGTGCCGGGGTCCTCCGGGTCGTACCCCGTCTCCCGCCACAGCAGGCGGGCGCAGTCCTCGGCGACCCGCGGCGGGAACGCGCCCTCGATCTTCACGAAGCCGTCGGTCAGGAATCGTTCCACGAGTTCGTCGTCCACCGGGTCATCGTGCCCCGTCCGCCTTGCCGTCCGCATCGGGTTTTTTGCCGCATCGGCAACAGAACTGGCCCCCGGACGTGGCGTCGGCGCACCCTTGCGCCATCCGGACGAGAGGCTGATCCCATGGCGCACGACCACGACCACGACCACGACCACCGGCACACCCACTCCCACGCGGGCACCGACATCGACTGGGCCGAGATGGCCGACCACCTGGAGTCGCAGGCGGAGCTCTTCGCGCCCCTGTACGAGAACGCGCTGGGCTGGCTCGGCAAGGAGGTCACCGAGCCCGGACTGATCGTGGACGCGGGCAGCGGACCCGGCGTGGTGTCGTGTCTGTTCGCGGAGGCCTTCCCGGGCGCCCGGGTACTGGCCGTGGACGGCAGCGCGCCGCTCCTTGACCGGGCCCTGGCCCGCGCCGGGCGACTGGGCGTCGGTGACCGCTTCGGCGTGCTGGCCGGCGACCTCCCCGGGGTGCTGGACGAGTTGGACTACCCGGCGGATCTGCTGTGGGCCGGACACGCCCTGCACCACCTCGGTGACCAGCGGGCCGCCCTGACCGCCTTCGGCGAGCGGCTGGCCCCCGGCGGCACCCTGGCCATCCTGGAGGGCGGCCTGCCCAGCCGCTTCCTGCCCCGGGACATCGGCATCGGGCGGCCCGGTCTCCAGGCGCGGCTGGACGCGTTGCAGGAGGAGTGGTTCGAGCAGATGCGCACCGACCTGCCCGGCTCGGTGGCGGAGGCCGAGGACTGGCCCACGCTGCTGAACTCGGCCGGCCTCAAGCACACCCGCAGCCGCAGTTTCCTGGTCGACCTGCCCGCCCCGGCCTCCGACCGGGCCCGCGCCTACGCGGCCGAGCAGCTCTCCCGCTTCCGGGACACGGTCGCCGAGGGACTCGCCACCGACGACCGCGCCACCCTGGACCGGCTGCTGGACCCGGCCGACCCGGCGAGCGTCCACCGCAGGCCGGACGTCTTCGTCCTGGGCGCCCGCACGGTGCACACGGCCGTACGGCCGGCCTAGGGAGCGTCCCGTCGGGATCCGGCGGTGCCGTGTCCGCGCCCTGGTCCCAGCGGCCCGGTACCGTGCGGTACCGGGCCGCTCGCCCACCCCGGGTCGTCGGCCGGCGGCGAACCCCCGGTCAGTTGTTGGCCAGGAACTGCTTCGCCAACTGGTCACCGAGGGACACCGCCGCGCTGTGGCTCTCGATGGGGGAGACCTTCGAGTTCTTGAACAGGATGTAGGTCACGCCGGAGTCGGCACCGCCGGTCGCCGGGTCGGGGTCTATGCCGAGCGCCTTGGCGGTGGCGTACGACGCCTCACCGATGATCTTCGTGGGGCCGGTGTCGCCGACCACCGCGTACTCGACCTTGTTGTTGTAGATCACGGCCACCACGCCGCCGCCCTTGATGCCGGCGCTGGAGTAGTTCCAGATGCTGCTGGAGCTGGGAACCACGATGTACGGCAGCGACTCGGCCTTCAGCGGCTTGCCGTCGGACTGGTGGAACGCGGTGTCGTTCTGGTACCAGGGGTCGCGGTCCTCGTTGCAGTTGGTGGTGCGCTGGCCGTCGCAGTCGATGTCCATGTCGGCCTTCCAGAAGACCGCGCCGTTCTTGCCGCAGACGGGAATCGTGGCCGAGGTCTCGTCGTCGGTCTTGTACTTGCCGTTGGAGATCTGGGAGCACGAGGTCACCTTGGCGAGCAGGTCCGCCGCGCTGACCGAGCCCTCCTGGGCGGACCTGGGAGTGGCGCCGGACGCGCTGGCGGGCAGCACACCGGTGGCGAGCAGTGCGGCCCCGGAGGCCGCGGCAAGGGTCAGTGTTCGCATGCGCACTGTGGGGGTGCCCTTCTGTTAGGAAAGTTTCCTGACCGGGTGCCGTACAAGGTGGACCCGGCTGCATGTCCGCGTCAACCCCTGGGTGTGAACTCGGGAAATTGTCGCGCATTGCGGTGATATGACCGTCGGGGAACACTGGTGGGGCGGAACATTCCGAATATTTACGCAGGAGCCGTGCGGGGGTTGAGCGGTGGCTCCGGTGGCTCCTGGAAGGCGAGGGGTCATGTTCGTACGTGCGGTGTACGCCACCGGTGATCCGGCGAGGATCGAGGCCGCGATCAGGGCGCTCAACAGCGAGGGACGCGATCTGCTGGCGGACCGCCCCGAGTACCGGGGCGCGGGGGTCTTCGTCGACCGGGACCTGGGCAAACTGCTCGCGGTGAGCTGGTGGGGCTCCGAGGCGGCCCGGCGCAACAGCGACCAGGTGATGAGCGAGCGGCGCGGGCCGATGCTGGAGCCGTTCGCGGGCACCGTGGCGGTCCGCAACTACGAGGTGGCGGTCTTCCGTTCGGCGCAGCTGCCGAGGACGGGCGGCGGTCTGCGCTGCGCCTGGGTCGAGTTCGATCCCGCCGACACGGACCTGTTCGCCGAGACGTTCCGCTCCTCGGCCGTGCCCCGGCTGGAGGCGCTGCCGGGATTCGCCCAATGCGCCCTGTTCGTCGACCGGCAGCGGGGGCGGGGCATGGCCGGCTCGCTCTTCGTCGACCGTGCCTCGATGGCCGCCTCACGCACGGGCCAGGCCGCCGCCCGGCGTGCGGACTCCGCCAAGGCGCGGGTGACCGTGGTCGGTCTGGAGGAGTTCGAGGTCGTCCACGCCGACGTGCACCCCGCCTACGCGCCCTGACGGGGAGTCGCGGAACGCGAACGGCCGCCCCGCCGTGCTGTCGGCGGGACGGCCGCTGCGGTACGGAACCGCTCAGCTCACGTCGAACGTGGCCGGATCCGGGCCGATGCGCCGGTCCTCGTTGAGCGCGCTGATCGCCGCGAGGTCCTCGGTGTCCAGGCTGAAGTCGAACACCTGGATGTTCTCCTTGATCCGGGACGGCGTCACGGACTTCGGGATCACGACGTTGCCGAGCTGGATGTGCCAGCGCAGCACGATCTGGGCCGGGGTGCGGCCGTGCTTCTGCGCGATCGCGACGATCGCCGGCACCTCCAGCAGGCCCTTGCCCTGACCGAGCGGCGACCAGGCCTCGGTGGCGATGCCCTGCTCGTCGTGGGCCTCGCGCGAGGCGTGCTGCTGCAGGTGCGGGTGCAGCTCGATCTGGTTGACCGCCGGGATGACCGAGGTCTCGGCGATCAGCCGCTCCAGGTGCTCGGGAAGGAAGTTGGAGACGCCGATCGCCTTGACGCGGCCGTCGGCGTACAGCTTCTCGAACGCCTTGTAGGTGTCCAGGTACTTGTCCTGGGCCGGCAGCGGCCAGTGGATGAGGTACAGGTCCAGGTAGTCGAGACCCAGCTTGTCCAGCGACACGTCGAACGCGCGGAGCGTGGAGTCGTATCCCTGGTCGGCGTTCCAGAGCTTGGTGGTGACGAAGATGTCCTCGCGCGGAACGCCGGAGGCGGCGATCGCCTTGCCGGTGCCCTCTTCGTTGCCGTAGATCGCCGCTGTGTCGATGCTGCGGTACCCGGCCTCCAGCGCCGTGGCGACGGCCTGCTCGGCCTCGTCGTCCGGCACCTGCCACACGCCGAAGCCCAGCTGGGGCATCTCGACGCCGTTGTTGAGGATTTTCGGGGGGACCTTGCTGCTCACGAGCTCTCGATCCTTAGGTTGTCGACAGGTGGTACTCCCATCGTCAACGATCACGGGCCCCGATGCATTCCTGACCGCGGAATCCGCCGGAACTGACCGATGAGTCAGCCGTCCGGGGCGAGATTGGCCGGAAATGCATCCGACGTTATGGGTCCGGACCATTGACCGCTGACCGTCCTGCCGGGACTCTGGTTCGCATCGTCGGACGTATCGCTGAACCCGGTACAGAGATGTGAACCTCTGCGGGTTTTCCAGCAGACCCCTGTGAACGGGAACTTCTCGAGGGACCCCGAGACCTCCCACCTCCGGAAAACAGGTACACAGCCATGAACAAGACCGCCTCCGAGGGCCGACCGTCGGACCCGGCCGCCGCACAGACATCGGATGAAAAGGTCTGGCGAAGCCCTGGTTACCAGGTCGTGGAGACCGTCTGGAAGTGACCGGCCGCGCCGGCTGGATGCGCCGGTGCCCGCTGTCCACCGCCGAGAAGGAGGATCATGAAACGCCTGCGAACCGCCGCGCTCACGGCTGTCGCGCTCACCGCCGCCACGCTCACCGCCCTGCCCGCGGCCGTCGCCCCGCCGGCCGCCGCGGTCCCCGCCGCCGTCGGGCCGGCCGCCGCGTCCCGGCCGGCGGCCGCCACCGACTGGTCGACCGCGGTCGTCGAGTCCACCATGGCCCGCTACACCCCCGCCACCATCGGTGGCTGGTCCTACCCCGTCGGCCTCTACCTCTACGGCCAGTACCTCACCTACCGGCGCACCCACGACCCCCGCTACCTCAGCTACATCAAGAACTACGTCGACCGGTTCGTGAAGGGCGACGGCTCGATCGGCCAGTCCTTCAACAGCCTGGACAGCATGCAGGCCGGCCGGCTCCTGGTGATCCTGCACCACGAGACGGGCCAGGACCGATACCGCAAGGCGGCCCAGAAGATCCGCGACCGCCTGAACACCTACCCGCGCACGAGCGACGGCGGCTTCTGGCACGCCGACACCAGCAGCCGCGCCCACCAGCTCTGGGCGGACGGCACCTACATGGTGAACCCGTTCCTGGTCGAGTACGGCAAGGAGTTCGGCGACAGCGCCTACACCGACGACGAGGCGGCGAAGCAACTCGCCGTCTACGGTGGCCACCTCCAGGTCGCGAACGGCCTCCTCAGGCACGCCTACGACGAGTCGAAGAGCGCGAGCTGGGCGGATCCGGGGACCGGGCTCGCACCGGAACACTGGTGCCGTGCCGTCGGCTGGTACGCGATGGCGGCCGTCGACGTACTGGACGCCGTCCCGGCGGACCAGCCCCGCCGGCCCCAGGTCCTGACCGTCTTCCGGAAGCTGGCGGCGGCTCTGGAGAAGTACCAGGACCCGGCGACCGGACGCTGGTTCCAGGTGATCGACAAGGGCGGCCGGAGCGACAACTGGACTGAGACGTCCTGTTCCAGCATGTTCACCTACGCCCTCTCGCGCGGCGCCCAGCAGCACTACCTGGACCCGCACTTCGCGGACGTCGCCCGGCGCGGCTACCAGGGCGTGCTCGCGAACCTGTCGGTCGGCGCGGACGGCCGCACCGACCTCGCCGACATCTCCGTCGGCACGAACGTCGGCGACTACGCGTACTACGTCGCCCGCACCCGGGCCGTCAACGACTTCCACGGCCTAGGGGCCTTCCTGATCATGAACGAGCAACTTCGAGGAGACTCAGTGTCATGAGCACGACATCCAGGAGGGCGGTCCTGGGGGCCGCGCTCGCCGGTGCAGCAGCGGCCGCCGGTCTGCCCGCCACCACCGCACACGCCGCGTCCTGGCAGCTCAAGTGGTCCCCGTCGGCGAACGGCGACGGTCTCGGTGCTTTCGAGACCGTCGAGGACGACCGCGCCGACTCGCACCCCGCCGGGCATCCGCACATCTTCGCCACCGGCGACAACTGGCGCTTCAACATGCACATGGTCGACCGCGACACCTCGACCGACCGCCAGCGCCAGGAGGTCACCGGCCTGCGCACCGGTGCCGACAGCTACCTCAAGTGGAACCAGGGCCAGACCTGGCGGGTGACGTACTCGATGTACATCCCGAGCTCGCTGAAGGCGACCACCACCTTCACGCACATCATGCAGATGAAGCAGCCCGGCAGCGGCACCTCGCCGATCGTCACGCAGTCGCTGCGCCGGGTGAACGGCAAGCAGACCATCGAGCTGAACCTCGCCACCGACGGCATCGTCGTCGGCCGTACCGGTCTCGACCCGCTGCACGACACCTGGACCGACGTCGACTTCCAGATCAAGGTCGGCAACGGCTCGGCGGGTTCGGTCCGCTGGATCCTCAAGTCCGGCGGCGCCACGGTGATCGACGTCTCGAAGAGCGGCGTGGACACCTTCCTGGCGGACCGGGTGCGACCCAAGTGGGGCATCTACCGCTCCCTCGGCGACACCTCGGGCTCGCTCCAGGACACCTACCTTCTGCTCACCGATCTGCGCGGCTACCAACAGGTGTGAGGAACCGTCACCATGAAACCCCCGACCGCTGAGCGGCGCAGTGCTGCCGCGATCGTCCTCTTCGTGCTCGCCGTCGTCCTCGGGCTCTCCCATCCCGCGGCCCTCGCCGCCCCGCACGCCGCCCGGGGCGCCGCCGCCGTCTACGACGTGCGCGACTACGGCGCCAAGGGCGACGGCTCCACCAACGACAGCCCGGCCATCGACAAGGCCATCACCGCGGCCGGCAACGCGGGCGGCGGCACCGTCCGCTTCGCCGCCGGCACCTACAAGTCCAAGAACACCCTGCACATGAAGAGCCATGTGACGCTCCAGCTGGACAAGGGCGCCACTCTCCAGGGCTCCAGCGCGGACACCTACGACAAGGCCGAGTCCAACCCCTACGACGCCTACCAGGACTACGGCCACAGCCACTTCCACGACGCGATGATCTACGGCGACAGGCTCACCGACATCGGCTTCGTCGGCCAGGGCGTCATCGACGGCGCGGGCAACCTGATCACCGGCAACCCCAAGCCGGGCCAGGCCGACAAGATCATCTCGCTGACACGGTGCGACGGGCTCAGGATCGGCGACGGTCTCACCCTGCGCCGCGGCGGCCACTTCGCGGCGCTGATCAACGGCTGCACGAACGTGACGTCGGACCACCTCACCATCGACACCGCGAGCGACCGCGACGGCTGGAACGTCATCTCCACCACCAACGCCACGATCACCAACGCCACCATCCACGCCAACGACGACGCACTGGTGTTCAAGAGCGACTACGCGCTCGGCGCCAAGCTGCCCAACGGGCACGTCCGGGTGAGCGGTTCCACCCTCGGCGCCAAGTGCTGCAACGCCCTGATGTTCGGCTCCGAGACCTGCGGAGACTTCTCTGACTACCAGTTCGAGAACATCCGCATCGACGGCGCCGACAAGTCCGGGCTCGGCATGGTCTCCATGGACGGCTCGAAGATCTCCGACGTCCACTACCGCGACATCACGATGACGAACGTCCACTCGCCGATCATGGAGAAGATCGGCACCCGCAAACGCTGCGGCAACAGTCCCGGCGTCGGATCGATCAGCGACGTCACGTACGACGACATCACCGCGACCGGCAACAGCCCCTCCTTCAGCCCGACCCTGTGGGGCGAGTCCGGTCACCGCATCGACGGCGTGACCTTCACCAACGTCAACATCACGGTCCCCGGCGGCAACGGCACCATGTCCACGGGCGTGCCGAGCAACGACGCGACCGACTACAACCCGAAGAGCATCGGCACCCGGCCCGCCTACGGCTGGTACCTGCACAACGCCGACAACGTCCAGTTCACCGACAGCTCGGTGAAGTTCGCCTCGGACGACGGTCGGCCGGCGTTCATCGCCAACGCGGCGAGCGGCATCCGCCTCACCCGGTTCACCGCGCAGAAGGGCGGCAACTCGCCCTTCGACGTGGGCTTCCAGGACGTCACCGGCGGCTGTCTGACGGGCAGTCACAACACCTCCGGCGGGGCCCTGCGGGTCTCGGGAAGCCAGGACTGCGGCAGCACGGCGGTGCGGCCGCTCGACCTGGAGAACCCCCGCCAGGACTTCCTCCGTGCCTCCGTCGGCGGCCTGTTCCTGCACTGGGGCCTGCGCACCGCACCGGCCCACACCAGCTGCACCGCCTGGGAGAACGACGTCACGAGCGGCGGCTGGACCCCCGGCTACTGGGTGAACGAGGCGCAGAAACTGCACACCCAGTACCTGGTCCTCGCCACCTTCCACAGCCGGCTCGGCTACGCCCGCCCCTGGCCCTCGAAGATCCCCGGCTCCTGCTCCACCAAGCGGGACTTCCTCGGCGAACTGATCACCGCCGCCAAGGCCAAGGGCATGAAGGTCATCCTCTACATGACCAACGACCCCCAGTGGCACGACGAGGGCGGCCACGAGTGGCTGGACTCGGCCGCGTACTCCGCGTACAAGGGCAAGAACGTCGACCTGACCACCAACGACGGCTTCGGTCAGTTCAGTTACGACAACTTCTTCGAGGTCATGGACCGCTACCCCGACCTCGGCGGCTTCTGGATCGACAACGACAACTCCTACTGGGAGAGCCACAACCTCTACCAGCAGATCTACGACAAGCGCCCGAACTACACGCTCAGCAACAACAACGAAGACACGCCGATCATGGATATGATCAGCAATGAGCAGAAGACGGGGATGACCCCGGCCTACGACTACCCGCAGGCCGTCTACACCGCCCAGCCCCGCCTGACCGAGGCCGACTTCAAGCTGCCCTCCACCGGCGCCTGGTGGTACGACGGCTCCGACCCGTCCGTCGACAAGATGCTCACCCTCGGCCGCCTCGTCACCAACGTCGGCTCCTCGGTGAAGGCCCTGATGGCCGAGACCGCCCAGGTCAACGGGAAGTTCCCAGCGAACCAGGCCGCCTTCAACAACTACGCCGACTCCTACCTCGACCCCATCTGGGAGTCCCTGCACGGCACCGAGGGCGGCGGCTACATGTACGGCGGTCTCAAGCCCGGCGCCTGGAACGACGGCGCGTACGGGGTGACGACCATCGCCAAGGACGACGCGAACCGGCAGTACATCCACGTCCTGACCCCGCCCAGCACCAGCACCCTGCGCGTGCGGGACAACGGCTACCGCATCGCCTCCGTCACCGACCTCCGCACGGGAGCGGCGGTTTCGTGGTCGCAGTCCGGAGGCGTGCTCACCCTGGGCGGGCTCGGCACCTGGGACCCGTACGACACGGTCTTCAAGGTCACGACGGCCGGCCGCCAGGGCATCCTCACCGGCGTCAAGGTCAGCGCGAGCGCCTCCGCGAGCGGGCACGCCGCGTCGGCGGCCGGTGACGGCGACCACCTCACCTACTGGGACAACAACAAGACCCTCCCCGTGAACCTCACCTTCGACCTCGGCTCGGCCAAGAAGGTGCAGTACATCGGGCTCAACCAGCGCGAGGACTCCGTGGCCTACGCCCGCTCGGACACCGAGCAGTCCGCGCGGATCAAGGACTACAAGGTGTTCCTCAGCAACGACGGCTCGACCTGGGGCAGCGCGGTCAAGTCCGGGCAGCTGCCGAGCCGCCGCGGCATCCAGGGCATCGACCTGACCGCCGCCGACGCCCGCTACGTCCGGCTCGAGGTCGACACCACCTGGGCCGCCTCCAGCGACACCACCCGCTACAAGCGACTGCGGGTCGACGAGGCGTGGATCGGCACGTCGTACGCCACACCCGCGAACGGGGGACAGTCATGATCCGGCTCAGATCGCTCACGGCCGCGGTGGCCGGGCTGCTCGTGGCGGCCGCCGTGCCGTTGGCGGGCGTCACCGCCCACCCGGCCGCCGCCTCCGACAACGGACAGTCCGTACGGCCCGCCATGGGCTGGTCCAGCTGGAGCTTCGTACGCCGCACGCCGACCGAGGCGAAGATCGAGGCGCAGGCCGACGCCCTGGTCTCCAGCGGCCTGAAGGACCACGGCTTCGTCTACGTCAACCTCGACGACTTCTGGCAGAAGTGCGACAGCAACGGCTTCGTCGTCGACACCTACGGCCGCTGGGCCGTGGACACCGGCAAGTTTCCCGACGGCATCAAGGGGGTGGCCGACTACGTCCACTCCAAGGGCCTGAAGTTCGGCTTCTACGTCACCCCCGGCATCGCGAAGAACGCCGTCACCAAGAACACGCCGATCGAGGGGACCCCGTACCACGCGAAGGACATCGCGGACACGTCCACGACCGAGAAGAACTACAACTGCAAGAACATGTACGCCATCGACTATTCCAAGCCGGGCGCGCAGGAGTTCGTCGACTCCTGGGCCAAGCAGTTCGCGTCCTGGGGGGTCGACTACCTGAAGATCGACGGGGTGGGCAGCGCCGACGTCCCCGACGTCCAGGCCTGGGACAAGGCACTGCGGGCGAGCGGACGGCCCATCAACTTCGCCCTGTCCAACAACCTGCCGATCGCCGACGCCGCCACCTGGCGGAAACTGGCGAACAGCTGGCGCACCCAGGGTGACGTCGAGTGCTACTGCGGGCCGGGGAGCAACGGCAGCGGCTATCCGCTGACCGACTGGTCCCACGTCTCCAAGCGCTTCGACTCGGCCGCCTCCTGGCAGCCGTACGCCGGACCCGGCGGCTGGAACGACCTGGACTCGCTGGAGATCGGCAACGGCGACCAGGTGGGTCTGACGGCGGACCAGCGCCGCTCGCACTTCACGCTCTGGTCGATGGCGGCGGCCCCGCTGCTGCTCGGCACCGACCTCACCCGGCTCGACCCGGTCGACAAGGCGATGCTCACCAACGACCGGCTGATCGGCGTCGACCAGGACGGGGTCGCCGCGAAGCGGATCGTGAGCAGCGGTGTGCAGCAGGTCTGGAGCAAGAAGGAGAGCGACGGGCAGTACGTCGTGGCCCTGTTCAACACCGGCACCTCGGGCAACGCGACCGTGAGCGTGAACTGGTCGCAGGTCGGCTTCAGCGGCTCGGGTGACGTGACCGATCTCTGGTCCGGATCCCACAAGGGCGTGATCGCCGACTCCTACAGCGCGACCCTGCGTCCGGGCGAGACCAGGCTCATCAGGGTCAAGCCCGCCAACTCCCCGAAGTCAGTGGCAGCTTCGCCCGGATTCGCCGTCGCCCCCTACGAGTACCTCGGCTGGGGCAGCCCCCAGAACCCCACGTCGGTGATGTCCGCGACCGGCGTCAAGTGGTTCACGCTCGCCTTCGTCCTCTCCGACGGCACCTGCAACCCGAAGTGGGACGGCTCCCGCCCGCTGACCGGAGGCAGCGACCAGTCCACCATCAACGCGATCAGAGCGGCGGGCGGTGACGTCGTCGTCTCCGTCGGCGGCTGGAGCGGGAACAAGCTCGGCGAGAAGTGCTCCAGCGCCTCCGCGCTCGCCGGCGCCTACCAGAAGGTGATCAACGCCTACAAGCTGAAGGCGCTCGACATCGACATCGAGAACACCGAGTGGTCCGACGCGACCGTGCGGCAGCGGGTCGTCGACGCGCTGAAGACGGTGAAGGCCAACAACTCCGGTCTGAAGACCGTCATCACCTTCGGTACCACCTCCTCCGGCCCCGACCCCACCGGCACCGACATGATCAAGCGGGCCGCGAACTCCGGTCTGGCGAACGACGTCTGGTGCATCATGCCGTTCGACTTCGGCGGCGGCACCACGAACATGGGCAGCCTCACCACCAAGGCCATGGAAGGGCTCAAGGCCCAGGTGAAGGCGGCGTACGGCTACAGCGACGCCACCGCCTACACCCACATCGGCCTGTCGTCGATGAACGGCAGGACCGACGACTCCGGTGAGCAGGTGCGGGTGGCCGACTTCAGGACCATGCTCGCCTACGCACAGCAGCACCACATCGGACGGCTCACCTACTGGGCCGTCAACCGGGACCGGGCCTGCGGCTCGGGCACCGACGGCGACGCGTGCAGCGGCGTGAGCCAGCAACCGTACGACTACCTCAAGGTCTTCACCCAGTACACGGGCTGAGGGGAACATCCGTGAACATCAGAAGAGTTCTGCCGTACGGCGTGGCGGCGGCCCTGGCGCTGCCGCTCGCCGGACTCGGCCAGGGCACCGCGCGGGCGGCCACCGACTACCAGGCCGAGGACGCGACCATCTCCCAGGGCACCGTCGCCACCAACCACACCGGGTACACCGGCACCGGCTTCGTCGACTACACCAACGTCAAGGGTTCCTACGTGGAGTTCACGGTGAGCGCGGCCGCCGCCGGCACCTCCGCCCTCACCCTCCGGTACGCCAACGGGACCTCCGCCGACCGGCCGATGGACATCTCCGTGAACGGCACGGTCGTCGCCTCCGGGGTGTCCTTCCCGGCCACCGCCGACTGGAACACCTGGGTCACCAAGACCGTCGACATTCCGCTGACCGCGGGCACCGACAAGATCCGGGCCACCGCCACCACCGCCGACGGCGGCCCCAACCTCGACCGCGTCAGCCTCGACGCGGCCGCCGACACCCAGGCCCCGACCCGCCCCGGACAGCCCAGCTGCTCCGACATCGGTGAGGACGCGCTCACCCTGGCGTGGGGGGCGGCCACGGACAACGTGGGCGTGAGCGCGTACGACATCTACGAGCACGGCAACAAGATCAGCGAGGCGCCCGGGAGTTCGACCTCGAAGACCCTGACCGGTCTCACCCCGAACACCGACTACAACCTCACGGTGATCGCCCGGGACGCGGCCGGCAACACCTCGCCCGCCAGCCCGGTCGTCGACTGCACCACCAGGCCCAGCTCCGACACCACCCCGCCGAGCAGGCCGGGCACGCTGTCCGCGAGCAACATCACCGCGAACAGCGCCGATCTCACGTGGGGCGCCTCGACCGACGACAAGGGGGTCGTCGCCTACGACGTGCGCAGCGACACCACCGTCTACGACACCGTCACCAGCGGCACCTCGACCACGCTCACCGGGCTCGCCTGCAACAGCCCGTACAGCCTGAACGTCGTCGCCCGGGACGCGGCCGGCAACGTCTCCGAGGCCGGCAACACCGTCACCTTCACCACGAAGGCGTGCGCGACCGACGGCGGCGTCCCGTCCTCGATCGCGACGCTCTCCAGCGGCTGGACCATCCCCTGGGGCACCTACTGGATGCCCGACGGCAAGACCGCCCTGGTCACCCAGCGGGACGACTTCACGGTCTGGAAGCTCACCAAGGACGGCACGAAGACCCAGGTCGGGACCGTCCCGAACGCCGTCACCACCAACGGCGAGGGCGGACTGCTGGGAGTCGCCGTCGACCCCAAGTGGGGCACGAACCACTACGTGTACTTCATGCACACCGCCTCCGAGGGCAACCGGGTCGTGCGCATGACCTACGACGGCACCAAGCTCAGCGACTACAAGATCCTGCTCCAGGGCATCAAGAAGAACCGCTACCACAACGGCGGACGGCTCCTCTTCGGCCCCGACGGCTACCTGTACGTCTCGACGGGGGAGGCCCAGACACCGGACCTGGCGCAGGACAAGACCTCCCTCAACGGCAAGATCCTGCGCATGACGACCGACGGCAAACCGGCGCCGGGCAACCCCTTCGGCAACTACGTCTACAGCCTCGGCCACCGCAACCCGCAGGGCCTCGCCTTCGACCGCAGCGGGCGGCTGTGGGAGGCCGAGTTCGGCAACAGCTCCAAGGACGAACTCAAC
Source organism: Streptomyces sp. NPDC006655 (assembly GCF_040703965.1). Classification (NCBI taxonomy): domain Bacteria; kingdom Bacillati; phylum Actinomycetota; class Actinomycetes; order Kitasatosporales; family Streptomycetaceae; genus Streptomyces; species Streptomyces sp. NPDC006655. Next base: position 43,567 of record NZ_JBEYJU010000074.1, read on the forward strand.
CTCATCAAGCCCGGCGCCAACTACGGCTGGCCCACCTGCGAGGGCACCTGCTCCGTCGCGGGCATGACCAACCCGAAGGCCACCTGGGACGTCTCCGAGGCCTCCCCGAGCGGCATCGCCATCGTCCGCAACGTCGTCTACATGGCGTCCCTGCGCGGCGAACGGCTGTGGCGGATCCCGATCAACGGTGACAACGAGAGCGTCGGCACCCCGACGGCGTACTACGTCGGAACCTACGGCCGGCTGCGCACCGTGACCAAGGTGCCCGGCGCCGACCAGCTGTGGCTGTCCACCACCAACTGCGACAACAACGGCAACCAGCCGGACGGATCGGACAAGATCTTCCGGATCGACATCAAATGACGGGCCGTCAGGCCCGTCAGGCCCGGTAGAGGGCCTCGACCTCGTTGGCGTAGGCGTTCTCGATCGCCTTGCGCTTGAGCTTCAACGACGGGGTCAGCAGACCGTGTTCCTCGGTGAACGGCTGCGCGAGGATACGGAACGTACGGATCGACTCGGCCTGTGAGACCAGGGTGTTGGCGGCCACCACCGCGCGCCGCACCTCGGTCTCCAGGTCGGCGTCGCGCACCAGCTGGGCCGCGGACATCTGCGGCTTGCCCCGCATGGTCAGCCAGTGCTCGACCGCCTCGGCGTCGAGGGTCACCAGGGCGGCGATGTAGGGGCGGTCGTTGCCGACGACGATGCACTGGCTGACCAGCGGATGGTCACGGACCCGCTCCTCCAGCACCCCCGGGGAGACGCTCTTGCCGCCGGAGGTCACCAGGATCTCCTTCTTGCGGCCCGTGATGGTGAGATAGCCGTCCTCGTCGAGGGAGCCCAGGTCGCCGGTGGCCAGCCAGCCGTCGTGCAGGGTGGCGTCGGTGGCCTTCTGGTTGTTGAGGTAGCCCTGGAAGACGTTGCCGCCGTGCAGCCATATCTCCCCGTCGTCCGCGATGTGCACGGTGGCACCGGGAATGGCCTGGCCGACCGTGCCGTACCGGGTGCGCTCGGGGGGATTGATGGTCGCGGCGGCCGTCGACTCGGTCAGACCGTAGCCCTCGTAGATCTGCACGCCCGCCCCGGCGAAGAACAGGCCGAGTCGGCGGTCCATGGCCGATCCGCCGGACACCGCGTTGCGGATCCGGCCGCCCAGCGCGGCCCGCACCTTGGAGTAGACGAGCTTGTCGAAGAGCTGGTGCTGCATGCGCAGCCCCGCCGACGGGCCCGGGCCGGTGCCCCACGCCTTCGCCTCGACCGCGTCCGCGTACTTCACCGCGAGTTCGACCGCCTTCTCGAACGGTCCGCCCTTGCCCTCCTTCTCCGCCTTCCGCCGCGCCGCGTTGAACACCTTCTCGAAGATGTACGGCACGGCCACCACGAACGTCGGCTTGAAGGCGGCCAGATCGGGCAGCAGCACGGCCGCGCTCAGCTGGGGCTGGTGGCCGAAGCGGACGCCGTGCCGGATCGCGGCCACCTCCACCAGCCGGCCGAGGACGTGCGCCAGCGGCAGGAACAGCAGCGTCGAGACCTCTTCGTTCTTCTTCGAACGGAACACCGGCTCCCAGCGGCCGACCACCGTGTCCGCCTCGTACATGAGGTTCCCGTGCGAGATCACACAGCCCTTGGGGCGGCCCGTGGTGCCCGAGGTGTAGATGATCGTGGCGACCGAGTCCGGAGTGACCGCCTGCCGGTGCCGGTGCACGACCTCGTCCTCCAGGTGCGCACCCGCGTCGTACAGCTCCTGCACCGCGCCCTCGTCCAGCTGCCACAGCCGGTGCAGCTGCGGCAGCCGGTCGATGACGGTGGCGATCGTCATCGCGTGGTCCTCGTGCTCCACGATCGCGGCCGTGCACTCGGAGTCGTACAGCATCCAGAAGCACTGCTCGGCCGAGGAGGTCGGGTAGACCGGCACCACCTGGGCGCCGATCGTCCACAGCGCGAAGTCGAACAGGGTCCACTCGTAACGGGTGCGGGACATGATCGCGACCCGGTCGCCGAACCGGATGCCGCGCGCCAGCAGCCCTTTGGCGAGCGCCAGCACCTCGTCGCGGAACTCGCCGGACGTCACGTCGCGCCACTGCCCCAGCTCGTCCTTGCGGCCCAGGGCGGTGTGCAGCGGGTCCGTCCGGGCACGCTCGAACACACTGTCGGCCAGTCCGCCGACCGGCGGTGCCGATGCCGACGGCGGGTTGGTGAACTCGCGCAAACCCCGCTCCCCGCTTCTCGCTCCACAGTGACGGCAGTGACGCTCCGCACAGCGCCGTGAAAGCTACCCCACCGCAAGACCGCGCGGGAGGGTGTGTGAAAACGAGCATTGCTCTCGTATGGTCGCGTTCCCGTCCGGAAAATACGCTCACATCGGGAAGGGCCGGGCAGAACGCCTACGGTGCCGTAGGTTCCGCCTCCGTAATCTCCACCGAATCTGTACGGCCCGGTCACCGCCCCCGTCCGGTTACCGGCCGGTCGGCCGCGAGCGCGCCGAGCCACCCACTGATGACAGCGCCGCCCCACCCGATTCCGTCACGGCCCTTAGGGCTGTCTGACAATTCCCGCCTGCCACGCGACGCCATGCACGCTCCCCCAGCCTCCGGCCGGGGGGACCCCCAGAGCACGCGCCTGACGCCGCGCGGCCGCCCTCCGGGCGACGACGGGA
>NZ_JBEYJU010000075.1:0-45401 GCF_040703965.1 Streptomyces sp. NPDC006655
GTCGCCGTCCCGCCTCCGGGGGCCGTCGCCGTCCCGCCTCCGGGGGCCGTCGCCGCCCTCGTCGGCCGCCACAACGCCGGGCTCGGCCTCGGCCGGCTCGGACGCTGGGCGGAGGCCGGCCGGATCCACCGCGCGGTCGCCGCCGAACGCGCCCACCTCCTCGGCGCCGACCATCCCGACACCCTCGCCAGCCGCTACGAGACCGCCTTCACCCTCAGCCGCACCGGCCGCGCCGCCGACGCCCTGCGCGAGTACACCGAGGTCGCCCGGGCACGGGAGCACGTGCTCGGCCCCGACCATCCCGACACCCTCGCCACCCGGCAGGAGACGGCCTACGTGCTCGGCCAGTTGGGCCGCCACTTCGAAGCCCACCAGGTGTACGCGGCGGTCCTCGCGGCCCGGCAGCGGCTGATGGGCCCGGACCATCCCGACACCCTGCGCTGCCGCCACAACCTCGCCTTCAACCTCAGCAGACTGGGCCGGCTGGAGGACTCGTACCGGATGGCCCAGGACGTGGCCGCGGCCCGCGCCCGGGTGCTGGGCCCCGACCACCCCGACACCCTCGCCGCCCGCTACGAGGTCGGCATCAGCCTGGGGCGCCTCGGCCGCAGCGCGGACGCGCTCACGCTCTACCGTGCCCTGATCGACGACCGCACCCGCGTCCAGGGCCCGGCCCATCCCGAGACCCTGCGCGCCCGCCACGGACTCGGCGTCAACCTCGGCCGCCAGGGCCGCTGGGAAGAAGCCCTCGCCGAGTCCCGCGACGTCCGCGCGATCCGCGAGCGCGTCCTCGGCCCCGACCACCCCGACACCCTCGTCAGCCGCCGCGAGGTGGCCGTGAGCCTCGGCTGGCTGGGCCGCTGGACGGACGCGCTGACCGAGTACCGCCGGGTGGCCGTGGCCCGGGAACGGGTGCTGGGCCCCGACCACCCCGACACCCTGGCCAGCCGCAACGACGAGGCGCACTGCCTGGAGCAACTGGGCCGGGGCGCCGAGGCGGTCGAGCTGTACCGGAGGGTGGCGGTACTGCGTCAGCGGCGGGCCTCCGGCCGGGACCGGTGAGACACGTTCCGGCACCCGCGAACCGACCCCGCCCGTGGAACGGACCGGCACGCCTCTTACCCACCTAGATCATCACGTGTTACGAAGAACCATGCCCCCTGCCACCGAAGCGTCCCGGACCTACGACACAGTCATCGTCGGCGGCGGCCACAACGGCCTGGTCGCTGCGGCCTACCTGGCCAAGGCCGGCCGCTCCGTACTCGTACTGGAGCGACTGGGCCACACCGGCGGCGCAGCCGTCTCCACCCGCCCCTTCGCAGGGGTCGACGCCAAGCTCTCGCGCTACTCCTACCTGGTCAGCCTGTTGCCCAGGAAGATCGTCCGCGACCTCGGCCTGGACTTCCGCGTCCGCGGCCGCACCATCTCGTCGTACACACCCGTGGAGCGGGCCGGCCGGCCGACGGGACTGCTGGTCGGCGGCGGTGAGCGGCGGATCCGCGAGGCCTTCGAACGGCTGACCGGCGGCAAGGAGGAGTACCGGGCCTGGCGTCGGTTCTACGGCATGACGGGCCAGGTCGCCGAGCGGGTCTTCCCCACCCTCACCGAACCGCTGCCCACCCGGGACGAGCTGCGCCGCCGGATCGACGACGAGACGGCCTGGCGGACGCTGTTCGAGGAGCCCATCGGGGTCGCGATCGAGGAGAACTTCACCGACGACCTGGTGCGCGGGGTCGTCCTCACCGACGCGTTGATCGGTACCTTCGCCGACGCCCACGACACCTCGCTGCGGCAGAACCGCTGCTTCCTGTACCACGTCATCGGCGGCGGCACGGGAGCCTGGGACGTGCCGGTCGGGGGCATGGGCGCCCTCACCGACGCGCTGGCCGCCGCCGCGCGCTCGGCGGGCGCCGCGCTCGCCACCGGGCACGAGGCGGTACGGATCGAGACCGACGGCCGGACCGCCGAGGTCGCCTACCGCACCGCCGACGGCGAGGGAGTCGTCGGCGCCCGCGACGTGCTGGTCAACGCGTCCCCGCAGGAGCTCGCCGCCCTCACCGGCGACCCGGCGCCGGAGCCCGCCGAGGGCGCCCAGCTCAAGGTCAACATGCTGCTCAAGCGGCTGCCCAGGCTGCGCGACACCGCCGTGGACCCGCGCGAGGCGTTCGCCGGCACCTTCCACATCGCCGAGGGCTACCAGCAACTCGCCGCCGCGCACGCCGAGGCGGCGGCCGGCCGGCTCCCCGCCGCCCCGCCCTCGGAGATCTACTGCCACTCCCTGACCGACCCCTCGATCCTCGGCCGCGACCTCGTCCAGCGCGGCTACCAGACGCTCACCCTCTTCGGCCTGCACACCCCCGCCCGGCTCTTCACCGCCGACCACGACGCCGTGCGCGCCGAACTCCTCAGGTCCACCCTCGCCCAGCTCGACGCCCACCTCGCCGAACCGCTCACCGACTGCCTCGCCCTCGACGCGGACGGCCGTCCCTGCATCGAGGCGAAGACCCCCCTCGACCTGGAACGCGACCTCCGTCTTCCCGGCGGCAACATCTTCCACCGGGACCTCTCCTGGCCCTACGCCCAGGAAGGCTCCGGCCGCTGGGGCGTCGAGACGCGTCACCCCAACGTCCTGCTGTGCGGGGCGGGGGCGGTCCGCGGGGGAGGGGTGAGCGGGGTGCCGGGCCACAACGCGGCGATGGCGCTGCTGGAGCGCGACCGGGGCTGAACCGGCACCGGACGCCGACGGGCGGCCCCAGGAAATCTGACGGAGCATCAGAAAACCTCTTCCGTCGACCGCCCGGCTGCGGCATCCTGCGCCCATGCAGACGGAGCTGAGCAAGACCCTGGGAGTCGAGCACGCCGTCTTCGGCTTCACGCCGTTTCCCGCCGTGGCCGCGGCCATCAGCCGGGCCGGCGGTTTCGGAGTGCTCGGCGCGGTCCGCTACACCGCCCCCGACGACCTCAAACGCGACCTCGACTGGATCGAGGCGCACGTCGACGGGAAACCGTACGGGCTCGACGTCGTCATGCCCGCCAAGAAGGTCGAGGGCGTGAGCGAGGCCGACGTCGAGGCGATGATCCCCGAAGGACACCGGCAGTTCGTCAGGGACACCCTCGCCAAGTACGGGGTGCCCGAACTCGCCGAGGGGGAGGCGTCGGGGTGGCGCATCACCGGGTGGATGGAGCAGGTCGCCCGCACCCAGCTCGACGTCGCCTTCGACTACCCGATCCGGCTGCTCGCCAACGCCCTCGGCTCGCCGCCCGCCGACGTCATCGCCCGTGCCCACGACCAGGACGTGCTGGTCGCCGCGCTCGCGGGCAGCGCCCGGCACGCGGTGAAACACAGGGACGCCGGCATCGACGTCGTCGTGGCCCAGGGGTACGAGGCCGGCGGCCACACCGGCGAGATCGCCACCATGGTCCTCACCCCGGAGGTCGTCGAAGCCGTGGCCCCGCTGCCCGTCCTCGCGGCCGGCGGCATCGGCAGCGGGCAGCAGGCGGCGGCCGCGCTCGCCCTCGGCGCCCAGGGGGTGTGGCTGGGCTCCCTGTGGCTCACCGCCACCGAGGCCGACCTCTCCTCGCCCGCCGTGACCCGCAAACTGCTCGCCGCCGGCTCCGGCGACACCGTGCGCTCCCGCGCCCTCACCGGGAAGCCCGCCCGTCAGCTGCGGACCGAGTGGACCGACACCTGGGACGACCCGGCCGGCCCCGGCACCCTCCCCATGCCTCTCCAGGGCCTGCTCGTCGCCGAGGCCCTCACCCGCATCCAGAAGCACGAGGTCGAGCCCCTGCTCGGCACCCCCGTCGGCCAGATCGTCGGCCGGATGCACAGCGAACGCAGCGTCCAGGCCGTCTTCGACGACCTCACCCGGGGCTTCGAGCAGGCCGTCGACCGCATCAACCGCATCGCCGGAAGGAGCGGCAAGTGACCAGCACGCCCCCCGCCGGATTCTGGGCCCAGGCCGCCCACGACCCCGACCGCACGGTGCTCGTCGCACCCGACGGCGAGGAATGGACCGCCGGCCGCCTGCACGCGGCCACCAACCGCCTCGTCCACGGACTGCGCGCCGCGGGCCTGCGCCGCGGCGACGCCTTCGCCGTCGTCCTGCCCAACGGGCCCGAGTTCCTCACCGCGTACCTGGCCGCCACCCAGGCGGGCCTCTACCTCGTCCCCGTCAACCACCACTTCGTCGGCCCGGAGATCGCCTGGATCGTCGCCGACTCCGGCGCCAAGGTCCTGCTGGCCCACGAACGCTTCGCCGGCCCCGCACGGCAGGCCGCCGACGAGGCCGGCCTGCCCGCCACCCACCGGTACGCCGTCGGCCAGGTCGAGGGCTTCCGCCCGTACGCCGAACTCCTCGCCGGACAGCCCGGGTCGGCGCCCGCCGACCGTGAGCTCGGCTGGGTCATGAACTACACCTCGGGTACGACGGGACGCCCCCGCGGCATCCGCCGCCCGCTGCCCGGCAAGCTCCCCGAGGAGGCCTACCTCGGTGGCTTCCTCGGCATCTTCGGCATCCGGCCCTTCGACGACAACGTCCACCTGGTCTGCTCGCCGCTCTACCACACGGCCGTGCTGCAGTTCGCGGGCGCCTCGCTCCACATCGGGCACCGCCTGGTGATGATGGACAAGTGGACGCCCGAGGAGATGCTCCGCCTGATCGACGCCCACAGGTGCACGCACACCCACATGGTCCCGACCCAGTTCCACCGCCTGCTCGCCCTCCCCGAGGACGTGCGCGCCCGCTACGACGTCTCCGCCATGCGGCACGCCATCCACGGCGCCGCCCCCTGCCCCGACCACGTCAAACGGGCCATGCTCGACTGGTGGGGCCCCAGCGTGGAGGAGTACTACGCGGCCAGCGAGGGCGGCGGCGCCTTCGCCACCGCGGAGGACTGGCTGAAGAAGCCCGGCACCGTCGGCAAGGCCTGGCCGATCAGCGAACTCGCCGTCTTCGACGACGACGGCAACCGGCTGCCGCCCGGCGAACTCGGCACCGTCTACATGAAGATGAACACCGGCGGCTTCGCGTACCACAAGGACGACGTCAAGACGAGGAAGAACCGCATCGGCGACTTCTTCACCGTCGGCGACCTGGGCTACCTCGACGAGGACGGCTACCTCTTCCTCCGCGACCGCAAGATCGACATGATCATCTCCGGTGGGGTCAACATCTATCCCGCCGAAATCGAGTCCGCGCTCCTCTCCCACCCCGCCGTCGCCGACGCCGCCGCCTTCGGCATCCCGCACGACGACTGGGGGGAGGAGGTCAAGGCCGTCGTCGAACCCGCGCCCGGACACGAGCCGGGTCCCGCCCTCGCGGCCGGTCTCCTCGCCCACTGCGCCGAGCGGCTCGCCGGCTACAAGTGCCCGAAGACCGTGGACTTCATCGCCGAGATGCCCCGCGACCCCAACGGAAAGCTGTACAAGCGGCGGCTGCGGGATCCCTACTGGGAGGGGCGGACCCGGCCGGTGTGACCGCACCCGGCGTCGCAGGGGCGCGGGCGGGACTGACCCTCCAGGAACTTCCCGAGACCGGCCGCGTCGGTACCGATCTTGCGGTAGATGCGGGACAACAACTGCCGTACGCCCTGCTCGGTGAGGTGCAGTTCCTCGGCGACCACGGCGGCCGGTTGCCCCTGGACGGTCAGTTCGGCGGCATGCAGCTCCTGGGTGTCCAGGGTGTCCGCCTTGCCGTAGCGCAGGGGCAACGGGCGCATTCCGGCGGCCGAGAGTTCCTCCCGGGCCCGGCCGGCGAGTGTCTCCGCGCCGCAGTGCACGGCTCCCTCCAGACCCTGGTAGAGCCGGTCGGCGGCCTCCTGGAGCCGTCCGGTGCGCGACAGCGCGGCGCCGTGGCCGATCTGGGCACGGGCCAGTTCGTAGGCGGCCGGTGACTGTTCCAGGTGGTCGACGGCCGCCGCGTACAACTCCAGGGCCGCCGGGCCGCCGGTCACCTCGGCGAGGGTGTGCAGGGCCTGCCCGACGGCGGAGGCGGCACCGAACTCCCGGGCCCGCCGTACGGCCTCCCGGGCATGACCGATCGCCTCGTCCGGGGAGATCGGGGCGAGCGCGGACGCGAGCCGCAACTGCCAGGGGCACCACGCCGGATTGCGCCAGCCCCGGCCGTCCAGCCACGCCCCGACCGAGGCCAGCAGCCGCGCCGCCTCGGCGTACCGTCCTTCCGCGAGGAGCAGTTCGGCGTACACGGTGCGGGGGTCGGGGTAGATCACGGCGTTGGGAGCACTCGCCCCGAACCGGTGCTCATCGGCGAGCGCCCGCGCTTCGGCGAGGCGACCGCGGGCGAGGAGGGTCTGGATCAGGACGCTGACGCCGTACCACCGGGCGGCCACGACACCTTCCACCTTGTCGGCGATGCCCAGGCCCGCCCGGACCAGGTCCTCGGCTTCGGTCAGGCAGCCGCGGTGGTAGCGGACGTAGCCGGCGATGGTCTGCCCGAACGCGAGGTGGGAGCCGTGCCAGCCCTTGGCCGTGCACTCGGCGATCCCGTCCTCGAACAGCTCCTCGGCCCGCCGTGGCTGGTCGCCGTACATGAACACCAGAGCGACCGAGAGGGGGACCTCGAAGCCCCGGTTCTCGTCGGTCCAGCTCATTCCGCCGTGCAGGGACTTCTCGGCGTACGTGAGCGCGATGCTGCGCGGTTCTCCGCGCAGGACGGCGTCCCAGGCCCGCAACCCCAGGATGTAGCGTTCCTCCAGGCTCCGGCCCGGCAACTGTTCGGCGAGACGTGTCAGTGTCCGGGAGCGGGCGGGTGAGTGGGGATCGCCGGCGTGCATGGTGCTCCACACGAAATGGTCCGCCTGCATGCGCAGTTTGACGCGCGGATGCGTGGCCTGGCGCGCCTCCTCGGCGGCCACGGCCACTGCCTCGGCCATCTGATCGGTGTGGGCCAGCGCCGTCGTCAGCCGGTAGACGATAGAGGCGTGCAGGTCGGGGTCGATGTCCGGTTCCGCCAGCGCCTCGCGGAGGTACCGCACCGTGGCCGTCGGCTCGATCAGGAACGTGGCGCACGCGAGTTCGTGCAGGACCGCGGCACGGTCCTCGGGCAGGGGCGGTTCCTGCAGGGCGCGCGTGAGCAGCCGCCGGGCCGCATCGGTGGCCCCGGCGCGAAGGTAGTCGCGAGCGGCCTCGCGCAGACATGCGACCGTCTCGGGGCTGCCCTCACAGGGCACCTCCATCAGATGCCGCGCCGCGGCTGTGGGGCCGTACCCCGCGGTCAGCAGGGCCTCGGCGGCGGCGTTGTGCAGACCGGCCCGGAAGCCGGGGCGGATGGACCGGTAGATCGTCGTGGCGATCAGCGGATGAACGAACTCCAGCTCTCCGTCGAAGCCGTGGCCGTCGGCGAGGATTCTGGCCGCGCGCAGCTGCCGGGTCGCCTCGGCCGCGGCGTCGTCCCCGAGTACCGCGATGGCCGCGGCGAGCTGTGGCTTGAAGGGCGAACCCAGTACGGCCGCGACGTCCGCGAAACGGACGGTGGCCGTGTCGAGCCGCTTCAGACGGTCGATCAGTCCCGGCCCCTTGATGGCCGCGGCGAGCTCGCGCATCGCGGGCAGATCGTCCTGGGTGCCGCGGATCTTCCGCTGGGCGAGCCCGATGGCGAGCTCCACCGCCTCGAATGGGCTCCCGCCGGTTGCCGACCAGCACTCCTTGCAGAAGACGTCCTCGGCCGCCGGTCCCAGTTCGTTCCTGACGACCTGTGCCACGCCGTCGGCGGTGAGCAGCGCCAGGTCGTGGGGCCGGTCTCCGTGGTCCGCGACGAGGGTGCGCGGCGCGCACCCGTCGGACCGCCCCTCGTCGGGCCGGTAGGCGGTGACGACCAGCAAGGGGAGGTCGTCGATCCGGGACGCGAAGGAAGTCAGCCAGCTCAGGGATTCGGCGTCCGCCCAGTGCAGGTCGTCCACGAGCAGGACGACGGGCGCCTTCCGCACCGCGAGTCGCGTCATGACCCAGTCGAGGCCCTCGCGGACCCCGGTCGGGTCGGGCGCGGGGGCCGCCCCCTGCGCCTCCAGGCCGAGCACGGCGGCCATGACGTCGTACCAACTTCCCAGGAAGGCACGGAGTTCCGCCCCGTCCATGGTGGCCAGTGGCGGCTGCATCAACTGGCGCACCACACGGAACGCCGATCCCTGTTCGTTCTCCCCGCCCCTGCCCGACAACACGGTGAATCCGTTGGCCGCGGCCCGGTCCCGTGCCTCCGTGATGAGTGCGGTCTTGCCCAGCCCGGCCGCCCCGCTGAATGCGAGCAGCCCCCTGCGCCGCGCTCGGGGCACACCGTCCGCCGCGCGGCGCAATTCCTGGAATGCGGCGCCGAGAGCCCGAAGTTCCTCACGGCGTTCGATCAACGTGCTCCGTCCGGTGATCGGTTGCCGCGGCTCCATCGCCATGTGCCGTACCGCTTTCTGTCGTTCGGCCCGGAGGAGCCGAGCGTACGCCTCACCGGCACATGGCAGGACGGATTACGCACCATAGGGTGAATCATGACATGACAGTGGGATAATGCCCGCCCCTAGGGGTAAGGGGCGGGAACGGCGTTTTCCCGGTGCCGCCTAGGGTGCGGCCGGCACCGACGTCACATCCGCGTAGCGCGGTACGGCGCGGGACCAGTCGTAGCACCCGCGCATCCAGCCGGTCATGCCCTCCAGATAGCCGACACCGGCCGGACTCAGCTTCGGTTCGATCTGGGCGTGGAGCTTCTGGAACTCCTCGATCGCGCCGTTGATCTCCCGGACGGCCAACAGGACCGCGTCCTGGAGAGAGCACCGGTGCCGACGCTGGTGGGCCAGGGCCACGTTGATCATTTCGCCCGCGCGCTGTTCCTTCACCGCCGAGAACAGGTCGGCCGTCCATACCGCCACGTCGGCCGAGAGCCGGCTGAGCCGCCGTACGACGGGATGGTGGAGTTCGGCGACGGGCAGCTCGCGTGACTGGGCGGCTTCGTACAGCGGGTAGAAGGGCTCGACCCCGGCGGTCAGGGACCGTATCGAGGCGCAGTTCTCGGTCCCGAGCAGGAAGGGGTGGGCCTGCGCCACGGCTTCGTACAGCAGGCCGTGCACGTACTCGCGGCTCTGCCAGGCCCAGCGCGCGGCCTGCGCGGGTGTGCACCGCTCCCGGACCTGCCGGTGGAGATCCGTGAGCGCCGCTCCCAGGGGCGTGCTGGGCGCCCGGCCGTCCCGCAGGATCTCGGTGCTCTCGCACAGCACGGGCAGCAGGCGGCCCGGGGAGCGTCGGCCCACCGCCTCCGCGTGGTCGTCGAACACGAACTGGTACGCGATCTGGTTGGCCACGATCTGGAGGAGACCCGCGTCCACGGCAGGGCTCGTGCAGGCCGCCAGCGCGGCCGGCCGGGTGCGGTGGATCATCTCCGCCACCTCCGGCTCGTCGGTCAGCCCCCACTCGCCCAGCCACGCCTCCACCCCGCCCGCGGCCTCGGCCTCGTGCGGATTGCGGCGGAGCGGGAACGGCATGTGGAGGTGGGCGTCGATCAGATCCCTGAGGTTCGGGACCGGTCCCCTCTCCTCCGCGGCGGCGAGCGGGATTTCCTCATGCGTGGTCGACAACGTCATCACCTGCCGTTCGGGATTCCGGCGCGCCGTGGGCGGCCGCTGTGCGGGGCTCGCAGGTCATGACCAGGGAGCGCGGCCCCATGGTGATCCCGGGGCGCGGCCGCCGCTCGACGTGCCCCGGCAGGTGCCGCAGCCGCCACCGCCCGGCGACGGTGGCGAGCGCCAGGGTGGCCTCGACCATGGCGAACTCGTCACCGAGGCACTTGCGGCTGCCCGCCGCGAACGGCATCATCGCGCGGCGCTGGGCCGCGGTGGGCCGCCCCGGCAGCCAGCGGTCGGGGTCGAAGCGCTCCGGCTCGGGGAACGACGACGGATCGTGGTGGAGGAGGTGGGGGCTGTACAGCACGGTGGCTCCCGCCGGCAGCCGGCACCCCGCGAGTTCCGTCTCCTCGGTGGTGACCCGGGTGAAGAGCCAGCCGGGCGACGAGTGGCGCAGCGTCTCGGAGACGACGCACCGGGTGTGGACGAGGTGCGGCAGGTCCTCGGCACGGGGACGGCGGCCGCCGGGGAGGACGGCGTCGAGCTCGGCGTGCAGGCGCCGCTCCGCCTCCGGGTGGCCGGCCAGCAGACCGAAGGCGCTGGCCAGGGTGAGGGCCAGGGTCTCGGCGCCCGTGAGCAGCAGGGTGATCAGGTGGTCGTGGACCTCCTGGTCGGTGAGGGCAGGTGTCCCGCCGTCCCCGCGTGCCGCCGCCAGCAGCGTGCCCAGCACGTCGTCGCGGACGGCGCCCCGCCGCCGCCGGGCGATGACCGTGTCGATGACGGCGTGCAGACGGGAGAGCGCGCGCCGGTAGCGGCGGTTGCCGGGTGTCGGGAGGCGGAACAAGGCGTCGACGGGGACGACGGTGCGGACGAACAGGCCGCGCACGACGTCCGTCAGACAGTCCCGGACCTCGGCGGCGGTCGTGTCGTCCAGGGAGTCGGAGAGCAGGACCCGGCTGATCACGCGGGTCGTCAGGGACATCATCGCCTCGGTCACGGCGACCGGCTGCCCGGTGGGCCAGGCGCGGGACACCGCCTCGGCCTCCGCGGTGATCAGGTCGGTGTACGCGGTCACGTGCGAGGGGCGGAAGCCGGGTTGCAGCAGTCTGCGCTTCTCCCGGTGCGTCGGCTGGCGGCAGGTGACGAGTCCGTCGCCCATCAGCTTGCCGAGCCTGTCGTACAACGGGCCCCCCTTGTCGAAGGTGTGCGGATCCATGAGCACCTCGTGGGTCAGCTCGGGACTGCACACCATCCAGGCGCGCTGGGGACCCAGCCGTATCTCGACCAGATCCCCGTAGGCGGGCAAAGAATTCAGAAACGCCAGCGGCCGTCGGTAGAAGGCGATACCGTGGCCGAAGAGAGGGAATATGCCGGGTGCAGTACCTGTCGTCCATATTCGTTTTTGTGCAGGCACGGCGCGGTTCATGGAGACCTCCTGCGCGGCTCGGCATGGCAAATGAGCGCCTCTGGCTCGGACGTGACGTCCGAGACGAGTCCTGCCCAATTGAGCCGTATCAGGGTTTCCCGAGTCCTTTCTTCAAAGGGGCGCACGGAAGCACGCGGAAGCAGAATCGCCTGTGCCGCACACCGTTGACGCACCGCACGGCTCCCTGCAATTCCATGGGCACCTCACGTGTGGTCCCGCCCCACGGGCAACGCCTGGATGTGGCTGGACCGGGACGACGACCTGTGGGCGCGGATCGAACCACTGCTGCCGCCCCGGCCCGAACGGTCAGGGGCGCAGCAGGGTACCGGCGGCCTCCTCCAACAGGGCCACGGCAAGGAGTTCGCCATCCACGGGTCCGAAACGCTCCAGGGCCAGCCGGTGGATGCGCAACACTGTGTCGGCCATCTCGTGTGGGGTGCCGAGGTCTCTCGCCTCGCCGGTGATGACCTTGAGCTGGTCGTGGATGCGGTCGAGCCCGTAGGAGCGAAGGTAGTCCCCGGCGAACAGGGCCGGCAGGTCGCGGCGGATGAAGTCGCTGGCCGCCGCGCTGTCGGCCAGCGTGTCGTGCAGGGCGGCGAGGTCGATGCCCGCTCGGCGTCCGAGCAACAGGGCCTCGGCGGTCGCCGTGGCCTGCCCGAACCAGAGCAGGTTGATGAGGAGTTTCGTCGTGTAGCCGGTTCCCGGGCCGCCCATGTGGCGGATCCGGTCCGGTGGCGCCACCGCTTCCAGCAGCGGCCTGCACCGGTCGAGGACTTCAGCGGAACCGCCCACGAACAGCCGCAGACGCCCGTGTTCGGCGTCGTCCGGACTGCCGCCCATGGGCGCTTCGAGGACCTCGACGCCGTGGGCCGCGGCTCGCTCCCGCAACTCCCGCGCGGCTGCGGGGGCGTTGCTCGTCATGTCGATCCACACCGCCCCAGGAGCCAGGGCGGCGAACACGCCATCCGGAAGAGCTGCCGCAACCTCATCGGGTCCAGGGACCACGGTGACCAGTACATCCGCCCCGGCTGCGGCGGTCGTGCCGGAGGGCGCCCAGTGCGCGCCCGACGACCGGACCGCTTCCTCGCGTTCGGGACGCAGATCGGAAACGGTCACCGTGTGGCCCGCCGACACGAAGCGCCCACACAGAGGTGTCCCCATGCGGCCGGCGCCGACGAGGGCTATGCGCGAGGGCAAAGAATCACCGCCATGGCAGTCGTGTGTCTGTCGACTATGGCTCACCGGGGAACACCGCGGCCATCCTATGAGCCTGTGACGTGATCACACACGGCCTTGTACGCCCCCTGCGCCGCCGTCCCCCGCCTCGCCGAACCCTCCGAGACCACCCGCCTGAGGTCTGCTGAACAGGTCGAACGGGTCAGCAGTTCCACTTTGACGAAGCCGGGCTGTAGTTGTTCGCGAGGCGGACGAACTCGCCTCTCGAGACGCAGTCGCCGATGGCGCTGTGGTAGTTGTACTCCCGGTACATCGTGACTCCCCGCCCCGAGGTGCCGTTGTCGTGGACGGTGTACGCGAACTTCCCGTCCGCCAGCCATGAGCAGTTGTTCCAGGAGGGAGCGTCGTCCTTCCACTTGCACATCTGCGAGTAGGAATTGTCCTGATCGCGCCGGCCGGGCCTGCGCCCAACGCCACGACTGCCAACGCCGTGGTGAGCGTCCCGGACGCGATGGCGGTGAGGTTCTGCACCGGTGATCCTTCCCAGAGTTCCCGATCCTGCTGCCGTCCGGTCGCCCGGTCGTCCGAACGGCGATGGGTGAGCCGGCGTAGCGAAGACCGCGGTCCGCCGCTGCCCTTGTCTGTACTGCCGTTTCGTTGTCCGGACTGGGGTTGGATGCCGGACAACAAGCTCCGGACAGAAGGAGGCGGTCGAGCGCCGCTGTGCGGGTGCGGCTCGGTGGTGCTTGACCTGCCCGGGCGGCGGACTGAGGATCAAGGGTCATGACGCAGGGACAGGGCAGTACGGTTGACGGGGTGCTGCGACGCAGCGCCCGACGCACCCCCGCACGGGTGGCGGTGGAGTTCGGCGAGCGCCGCTGGACGTACGGGGAACTCGACGACGCCGTCTCGCGCGCGGCGAGCGTGCTGCTCGGCCAGGGCCCCGGCCGCGGCGACCGGGTCGCCACCTACGGGCACAACTCCGACGCCTACCTGATCGCCTTCCTCGCCTGCGCCCGCGCGGGCCTGGTGCACGTCCCGGTGAACCAGAACCTGACCGGCGACGACCTCGCGTACGTCGTCCGGCAGTCGGGCAGCTCGCTGGTGCTGGCCGACCCCGACCTGACCGCACGACTCCCGCAAGACGTCAGCGTGTTGCCGCTCCGGGACGCCGAGGGCTCGCTGCTCTCCCGGCTCGGTGAGGCGGCACCGTACGACGGGCCCGAGCCGCGCGCCGAGGACCTGGTGCAGTTGCTGTACACCTCGGGGACCACTGCACTGCCCAAGGGCGCGATGATGAGCCACCGGGCGCTGGTGCACGAGTACCTGAGCGCGATCGCCGCCCTCGACCTGAGCGCCGGGGACCGGCCCGCGCACGCCCTGCCGCTCTACCACTCCGCCCAGCTGCACGTCTTCCTGCTGCCCTACCTGGCGGTCGGCGCCACGAACATCATCCTGTCCGCCCCGGACGGCGACACGCTGTTCGGCCTGGTCGAAGCCGGACGAGTGGACAGCCTGTTCGCGCCGCCCACCGTGTGGATCGGGCTGTCCAACCGGCCCGACTTCGCCACCCGCGACCTGAGCGGGCTGCGCAAGGCCTACTACGGGGCGTCGATCATGCCGGTGCCCGTGCTCGAACGGCTGCGGGAACGGCTTCCGGAACTCGCCCTGTTCAACTGCTTCGGACAGAGCGAGATCGGACCGCTGGCCACCGTGCTCGCCCCCGAGGAGCACAAGGGACGGCTGGACTCCTGCGGCCGGACCGTGCTGTTCGTGGAGGCACGGGTCGTCGACGAGGACGGCCAGGACGTCCCCGACGGCACACCCGGTGAAATCGTCTACCGTTCACCCCAGTTGTGCGACGGCTACTGGGAGAAGCCCGAGGAGACCGAAGAGGCGTTCCGGGACGGATGGTTCCACTCGGGCGACCTCGCGGTGCGCGATCCCGACGGCTACTTCACGATCGTCGACCGAGTCAAGGACGTCATCAACTCCGGAGGCGTACTGGTCGCTTCACGACAGGTGGAGGACGCTCTCTACTCCCATGAGGCGGTCGCCGAGGCCGCCGTGATCGGCCTGCCCGACGAACGGTGGGTCGAGGCGGTCACGGCGGTGGTCGTGCCGCGCGGCGAGGTCGACGAGGCCGCTCTGATCGCCCACGTGAAGGAGAGGCTGCCGGCCTTCAAGGCACCGAAGCGGGTCCTGTTCGTGGCCTCGCTGCCCCGCAACGCGAGCGGGAAGATCCTGAAACGCGAACTGCGGGAGCGGTTCGGGCCCGACGCCTGAGGCCCCGGGTGGGCCCGCTGCCGCGGTGTCTCCCCGGAGGAGATCCGTGCCTCGCTCGACGGCGTGACACCGCGCACCGGGCCCACCTCCCCGACGGGCTCAGGACTGCGGGCCGAACGCCTTCAGGAAGCGGTTGCGGAACTGGTCCATCGCCCATTCCGGGGCGTTGTCCGCGGGCTTCAGCCCGTCCGTCCAGCCCCAGCCGGAGACACGCTGGAGGATCTTCGGGTCGCGGGCGACGATGGTGACGGGCACGTCCTTGTTGGCGGTGCCGCCGGTGACCGTGGGGACCGGCTGGTGGTCGCCGAGGAACACCAGGACGGTGTTGTCGTCGCCGTAGCGCTGCATCCACTGGGTCAGGCTGTCCAGGGAGTACTGGATCGCCTTGCGGTACTCGGTCCGCACACGCTGCGCGCTTTTCCAGACCTCCGTGGGGTTGGTGCCCTCCTTCTTGATCTTGTAGAAGATCTTGCCGTTGCCGAGGTCCTTCCAGTCGATGATGTGCGCGATGGGCGACCAGGGGTTGTGGCTGGACGCGAGGATGATCTCCGCCATGATCGGGTCGCGGTTCTTCTTGCCGTGCTCCAGCTTCTGGAAGGCCTCCAGGCTGAACTGGTCCGGCACCGGCGTCCAACTGAAGTACGGGCCCTGGTAACCGAGGTGCGTCGAGTCGTAGATGTGGTCGAGGCCGAAGTACTTGCCCTCGGGCCACGCCTTGCGCACGCCCGGCACGATACCGACCGTGCGCCAGGCGCCGGTCTTCTGGAAGTACTTGGTGAGGGTCGCGTGGTCACCGGTGGTCAGGGTCCGGTACCGCTGCTGGTTCTTGATCCACAGGCCGGACAGGAACGTCGAGTGGGCGAGCCAGCTGCCGGCGCCCGTGACGGGTGACCTCAGCCAGCCGCTCTGCGCGGCGAAACCGGCCGACTTGAGCCGGGCGTTCCCCTCCGTGAGGGTCTTGTCGATCTCCGGTGCCATCGCCGGGTTGTCGATCGCCACCCGGCCGTAGCTCTCGATGAAGGTGAACAGCACGTCCTTGCCCCGCAGTCCGGTCAGCAACTGGCCGGACGGGGTCTTGGCGTAGGCGTCGACGGCGAGTTGCTTCCTGAACACGTCGGCGTCCCCGAGCCCTTCGCGGACGTACTGCACGCGGTTGGCGAGGAACTGGCTGTAGCCGTTGGTGGCGACGGGGACACCGGCGAACTGCACGCCCATCGTGAAACAGGTGATCCACACGACGCCGAGGACCAGCGTGGTGCGTACCGCCACGGCCCGGTGCCGGGCCATCATGTTCGACAGCCGCACCATCGTCAGCGCACTCAGCACCAGCACGGCGATGAGCAGGACGATCGCGCCGATCACCGCGAGCACCTCACCCGCGTGACCGAACGAGTCCTTCACCCAGTCCGCCGCGTCGGTCAGCAGGACCCAGTCGAAGACCAGGTCGAAGGGCCGGGCCAGGGTCTGGTAGAAGCCCATGTCCAGGCACTTCAGCACCGTCGACAGGCCGATGAGCGACCCGGCGGCGACGGCCGCGACGCGCCGGGCCCTGGCCGGCAGCACGAGCAGGAGGATCGCGAGGAAGAGGGCCTCGACGGGGAGGCGGAAGAAGCCCTGGAGGGTGAACCGGTCGAGCCGGTCGGGCACGAGGATCGCCACGAGCACGAACACCCCGGCCAGCACGTGCGTACCCACCCGCACCCAGGCCGCGGCACGCGGCGGAAGCCGACGCCGCCGGAACCGGCCGGGGCGGGAGGAGGCGGTGCCCCCGGCGGCGGATTCGGATTCAGCCGAGGCCGAGGCCGAGGCCGTGGCTGAGGCGGGGGCGGAGGCGGATGAGGGGCCGGCGTCCGGCTCGTCGACGTCGGTGATCGCGGGCGCATCGGGCGCAGCGGGCACACCGGAGGGACCGGAGGAACCGGAGGAACCGGAGGGACCGGAGGGACCCGAGGGACCCGAGGAAGCGGAGGAGGGGCTGTCGTCGGCTGCTTCGGGCTCGCTCTCCGTCTGTGGTTCGGCGTCGGTCTCCGCCTGTGGTTCGGCCTCGGTCTCTGCCTGTGGTTCGGCCTCGGTCCCGGCCCGTGTCCGTGCCTGGGGGTGTGTCTCTGCGTCCCCCTCCGCCTCGGGGCGTCCCTCCGCCTCGGGCGCGGCCCCTTCCGGGGCGCCCGTGGGGAGTCCGTCCGGCCCGGCGCCCGGCGCGGGGTCGTCCGTCGGCGCCGGTGGTGCCGCCTCCGCCCGGTCCGGGACCGGCGCGTCCGCGTCCGTGTCCAGTTGCTGGCGAGGGGGCGTGAGGTGCGACACCCGTAGGTCCTTCCGTGCGAAGCCCGGTGCTGGCGCGACGGCCCGGACCCGCAGGTCACGACCGCCAATCTCGCGTACGGCCGCACGTAACCCCGCGTTCAACCAACCGGGTCAACCGCGCGCAAAGAGTACGCCCGCCTCCCGCCCCGTCGCCCCGAGGGTGCCGCTACCGGTCCGCCGCGACCGCGACGTCCCGCGCCCACCGGTAGTCGGCCTTCCCGCTCGGCGAGCGCTGCACCGAATCCGTGATCACCAGCTGGCGCGGGATCTTGTATCCGGCGAGATGGGTGCGGCAGTGCGACTGGATGTCCTCCAGCGACGGACGCGGCGCCCCCGCGCGCAACTGCACCACCGCCGCCACATGACTGCCCCACTTCGCGTCCGGCACGCCGGCCACCAGCACGTCGTACACGTCGGGATGCGACTTCAGCGCCTGCTCGACCTCCTCCGGGTACACCTTCTCGCCCCCGGTGTTGATGCACTGCGACCCCCGGCCGAGGACGGTGACCACGCCGTCCTCGTCGACGGTCCCCATGTCGCCCAGCAGCACCCAGCGGACGCCGTCCTTCTCGAAGAAGGTCTCGGCGGTTTTCCGCGGATCGTTGTAGTAGCCGAGCGGCACATGGCCACTCTGGGCGACCCGGCCGATCTCACCGACCGCGACCGGCTCATGGGTCGCGGGATCGACGACCTGCGTACGGGAGTTGACGCGGACCCGGAAGCGGCTGCCCGCCCCCGAGTCGTCGGTCGCCGTGCCGTTGAACCCGGACTCGGACGACCCGAAGTTGTTCAACAGCACGGCGTTCGGCACGAGTTCGCTGAACTCACGGCGGACGGTCTCGGAGAGGATCGCACCCGAGGAGGAGACGCTGAACAGCGCGGAGCAGTCCGTGCCCTTCATGGGGCCGGCGAGGGCGTCGATCAGCGGGCGCAGCATCGCGTCGCCGACCAGGGACATGCTGGTCACCTTCTCCTTCTCGATCGTCCTCAGCACCTCCTCGGCCACGAACTTGCGGTGGATCACGACGCGTTGCCCGAAGTTGAAGCCGATGAACGAGGTCAGGGTGGACGTGCCGTGCATCAGCGGCGGAGTGGGGAAGAAGGTGATCCCGGTGCCGCCCGCTGCGACCCGCTCGGCCAGTTCCTCCGGTCGCCGCACCGGCTCACCGGTCGGCGCGCCACCGCCGAGTCCGGCGAAGAACAGGTCCTCCTGACGCCACATCACGCCCTTGGGCATGCCGGTGGTGCCGCCGGTGTAGATGATGAACTGGTCGTCCGCCGAACGCGCCGGGAACCCGCGGCCGGGCGCGCCCGCGGCCTCGGCCTCGGTGAACGCGAGCGCCTCGAGCCCCGACGCGGCCTCGCCCACCCGCACCAGGTGCCGCAGCCTCGGTGCCCGGGGCAGCGCCGCCGCGACCCGGTCCTCGAACTCCGCGTCGAAGACCAGTGCCACCAGGTCGGCGTCCCGGTAGAGGTAGACCAACTCCTCCTCGACGTAGCGGTAGTTCACGTTGACGGGTACGACCCGTGCCTTGAGGCAGCCGAGCACGGTCTGGAGGTACTCCACCCCGTTGTAGAGGTGCAGCCCGAGGTGCTCGCCGGGGCGGATCCCGCTGTCGACGAGATGGTGGCCGATGCGGTTGGCGGCGGCGTCCAGCTCCGCGTAGGTGAGCCGGCGTTCCGCGCCCGTGCCCGGATGGTCGATGTACACGAGTGCCTCGCGGTCCGCGGCCACGTCGACGACCGACTCGAACAGATCGGCAAGGTTGTACTCCACCGCTCCTCCTGACCCCGGCAACCGTGACGAAGAAAGGCGCACCTGTCGGTTCGCCGGTCATCAGAGCAAAGGGCGCGGCAAGTGGGAAGGGTTCGCGCGAAGAAATCTGACTGACTGTCAGAAAACCCTTGAAGTGCCCTCCTCGCTACTGCAACCTGTTCTCGTTCCGGCAGAGGGGAGAGGTCCATGGGTGGTACGGAACACCTCACCGTGCGGCGCGAGGGCGCCACGCTGGTGCTCACGCTCAACAGGCCCGAGGCGAAGAACGCCCTGTCGATCTCCATGCTCGTCGGCCTGTACGACGGCTGGATCGAGGCGGACGAGGACGACGAGATCCGCTCCGTCGTGCTCACCGGGGCCGGGGGCGCCTTCTGCGCCGGGATGGACCTCAAGGCGCTGGCCGGGCAGGGCATGGCGGGGGAGCACCTCCGTGACCGGCTGAAGGCCGACCCGGATCTGCACTGGAAGGCGATGCTGCGCCATCATCGCCCGCGCAAACCGGTGATCGCCGCGGTCGAGGGGTACTGCGTCGCGGGCGGTACCGAGATCCTCCAGGGCACCGACATCCGGGTCGCGGGCGAGTCCGCGACCTTCGGGCTGTTCGAGGTCAGGCGGGGGCTCTTCCCGATCGGCGGCTCCACGGTCCGGCTGCAGCGCCAGATCCCGCGCACCCACGCGCTGGAGATGCTGCTGACCGGGCGCCGGTACACGGCCCGGGAGGCCGCCGACATCGGGCTCGTCGGCCATGTCGTGCCCGACGGTGGTGCCCTCGACAAGGCGCTGGAGATCGCCGAGCAGGTCAACGCGTGCGGGCCGCTCGCCGTGGAGGCGGTCAAGGCGTCCGTGTACGAGACGGCGGAGATGACGGAGGCCGACGGGCTGGCGGCGGAGCTCGAACGCGGGTGGCCGATCTTCGACACGGCCGATGCGAAGGAGGGGGCGCGTGCCTTCGCGGAGAAGCGGGCGCCCGATTACAAGCGTGCGTGAGTTCGCCGTCGTAGTCGCGTCGCAGGCTGCGGGCCGGATGTGGCTGGTCGCACAGTTCCTCCCCCAGCCTTCGGCCGGGGGTACCCCCAGCGCCCCTGACGGGGCGCTCCACATCGACCTTCTCAAGGAGGCGGCCCCATGCCCGAAGTGCTCAAAGCCCCCCTCGTCGTCGAGTTCCCGTTCACCCGTTCCCTCGGTCCCGTGCAGAGCGCCTTTCTCACCGGGCTGCGTGAGCGCGTCGTCCTCGGAGTGAGGACCGGCGACGGACGCACCCTCGTCCCACCCGTCGAGTACGACCCCGTCACCGCCGAGGAGATCCGCGACCTCGTCCACGTGGGCGCCACCGGCACCGTCACCACCTGGGCCTGGAACCACCGACCCCGTCGCGGGCAGCCGCTCGGCACGCCCTTCGCCTGGGTGCTGGTCCGGCTCGACGGAGCCGACACCGCCCTGCTGCACGCCCTCGACGTGCCGGGACCGGACGCCGTGCACACGGGCATGCGGGTCCGGATCCGCTGGGCCGAGGAGCGCACCGGCGCCATCACCGACATCGCCTGCTTCGAGCCGTACGACAGTGCGGACCGCACCGTCACCGTCCACGCGGGGGAGTTCGAGGAACCGGTCACCGGCATCGTCGCCCACGCCCGCCTCGACTACACCTACTCGCCCGGTCGCGCCCAGACCGCCTACATCAACGCCCTCTCGTCGCAGCGGACCGTGGGGGAGCGCTGCCCCTCCTGCCGGAAGGTGTACGTCCCGCCGAGGGGCGCGTGTCCCACCTGCGGGGTGGCCACGTCGGAACAGGTCGAGGTGGGTCCCGGGGGCACGGTCACCACCTTCTGCATCGTCAACATCAAGGCGAAGAACCTCGACATCGAGGTGCCGTACGTCTACGCGCACATCGCCCTGGACGGCGCCGGCCTCGCCCTGCACGGCCGGATCGGCGGCATCCCCTACGACCAGGTGCGGATGGGCCTCAGGGTCGAGCCGGTGTGGACCGAGGGCGCCCGCTATCCCGACCACTACCGGCCCACCGGCGAACCCGACGCGGACTACGACACGTACAAGGAGCTGCTGTGACGCGTGACATAGCGCTGGTCGCCTTCGCGCAGACCGATCACCGGCGCACCAGCGAGGAGCTCTCCGAGGTGGAGATGCTCATGCCGGTGCTGCACGACGTCCTCGCACAGACCGGCCTGCGGACCGCCGACATCGGCTTCACCTGCTCCGGCTCGAGCGACTACCTGGCCGGCCGTGCCTTCTCCTTCACCCTGGCCCTGGACGGGGTGGGGGCCTGGCCGCCGATCTCCGAGTCGCACGTCGAGATGGACGGCGCCTGGGCCCTCTACGAGGCCTGGACCAAGCTGCTCACCGGGGACGCGGACACCGCCCTCGTCTACTCCTACGGCAAGTCCTCGCCCGGCTCGGTCCGGGACGTGCTCACCCGGCAGCTCGACCCCTACTACGTGGCGCCCCTGTGGCCGGACTCCGTCGCCCTCGCCGCGCTCCAGGCACAGGCGCTCATCGACACGGGGGAGACCGACGAGTCCGCGCTGGCCGCCGTCGGCGCCCGCAGCAGAGCGGACGCCGCCGCCAACTCCCATGCGCAGCTGCGGGGTCCGGTGCCCCAGGGGGACTACCTCGTACGCCCCCTGCGCACCGGCGACTGCCCGCCCATCGGGGACGGTGCCGCCGCCGTGATCCTGGCGGCGGGGGACCGGGCCCGGGAGCTGTGCGCCCGGCCCGCCTGGATCCGGGGCATCGACCACCGCATCGAGGCGCACGGCCTCGGCGTGCGCGACCTGACCGACTCGCCGTCCGCGCGGCTCGCCGCCGAGAACGCAGGTGCCTTCGAACGGCCGGTGGACACCGCCGAGTTGCACGCGCCGTTCAGCTCCCAGGAGGTCGTGCTGCGCAAGGCGCTGCGGCTCGGCGACGACGTGTCGGTCAACCCGTCCGGCGGGGCGCTGGCCGCCAACCCGATCATGGCGGCCGGACTGATCCGCATCGGCGAGGCCGCCGCCCGCATCCACCGGGGCGAGTCCGACCGCGCCCTCGCCCACGCCACCTCCGGGCCCTGTCTGCAGCAGAACCTGGTCGCCGTACTCGAAGGGGATCCGGTCGAGAACCCCGCCTCGGAAGGGGATCCGCGATGAGCAAGGAACCCGTGGCCGTCGTCGGGATCGGCCAGACCAAGCACGTCGCGGCGCGCCGGGACGTCTCGATCGCGGGACTCGTCCGCGAGGCCGCGCTGCGCGCCCTGGACGACGCCGAGCTGACGTGGGCCGACATCGACGCCGTCGTCATCGGCAAGGCCCCCGACTTCTTCGAGGGCGTGATGATGCCGGAGCTGTACCTGGCGGACGCGCTGGGCGCGGTGGGCAAGCCGATGCTGCGGGTCCACACGGCGGGGTCGGTGGGCGGCTCGACGGCGCTGGTCGCGGCCAACCTCGTCGCCGCCCGCGTCCACTCCACCGTGCTGACCCTCGCCTTCGAGAAGCAGTCCGAGTCCAACGCCATGTGGGGCCTCTCCCTGCCCATCCCCTTCCAGCAGCCGCTGCTGGCCGGAGCGGGCGGGTTCTTCGCGCCGCACGTCCGGGCCTACATGCGCCGCAGCGGTGCCCCCGACACCGTCGGCTCGCTGGTCGCCTACAAGGACCGCCGCAACGCGCTCAAGAACCCCTACGCCCACCTCCACGAGCACGACATCACCCTGGAGAAGGTCCAGGCGTCCCCCATGCTCTGGGACCCCATCCGCTACTCGGAGACCTGCCCGTCCTCCGACGGCGCCTGCGCCATGGTGCTCACCGACCGCGCCGGAGCCGCGCGCTCCCCGAAACCGCCGGCCTGGATGCTGGGCGGTGCCATGCGCAGCGAGCCCACCCTGTTCGCCGGCAAGGACGCCGTGTCGCCGCAGGCCGGGAAGGACTGCGCGGCGGACGTCTACCGGCAGGCCCAGATCGCCGACCCGCGCCGGGACATCGACGCCGTCGAGATGTACGTGCCGTTCTCCTGGTACGAACCCATGTGGCTGGAGAACCTCGGCTTCGCCGACGAGGGGGAGGGCTGGAAACTCACCGAATCGGGGGTGACGGAACTCGACGGTGACCTCCCCGTCAACATGTCGGGCGGGGTGCTCTCCACCAATCCGATCGGCGCCTCCGGCATGATCCGGTTCGCCGAGGCGGCCCTCCAGGTCCGCGGCCAGGCCGGAGAACACCAGGTGGACGGCGCGCGCAGGGTGCTCGGGCACGCCTACGGCGGCGGTTCGCAGTTCTTCTCGATGTGGCTGGTGGGCGCGGAGGCCCCGGACTCCTGAAAGGAGCCGTCGACGTGGCCTGTTGAGTGCCGGAACCGAAAGCTAGGCTGGCCCGCGGACGACGAATTCGGGAGGAGCACGGACGTGGCCGAGAGCACCATCCAGCAGCAGCCGGCACGGGGCTGGGACAAGCCGGAGCTGGACCTCAGCGGGGCCGATTGGCAGTCCAGCAGCCGTGGCCGGGGGGATGTCCAGATCGCCTTTGTCGAGGGATTCATCGCGATGCGCAACAGCGGCCGGCCGGAGAGCCCTTCCCTGATCTTCACTCCCGCCGAATGGGGTGCCTTCGTGTCGGGCGCCCGGGAGGGCGAGTTCGACCTCACCTGAGCAAAGGATTTCCGGACACGTGACCGGCAGAGCCGTTCCGGGGCCGCCGCCTGCGACAGGCTGACCTCGGAACGGAAGGTCGCATTCCGGAGGTGAGGGACGATGAGCACTGCGCCGGTCATCGCCGCGGTGGACGGTTCGGACGACAGCCTGCGCGCCCTGGACTGGGCGGTGACCGCGGCCCGGCAGCGGGACGCGCCGCTGCGCGTGGTGCACGTCCGTCAGTACGCCGCCTGGGGACAGCCCGACGTCCTGGTCGCCGCAGAGCCCGACGCGGCGGGCGACCCGGTGCTGGACGAGGTCCGCGAGCGGCTGCGGGCCGTCGCCGGGACACCCGCCGTCGAGTACGTCGCCCTGGAGGGCGCCCCCGCCGCGCTGTTGCCCGAACTGGGCGCCGACGCCCTGTTGCTCGTGCTCGGCTCCCGGGGCCGCGGCGGCTTCACCGGCCTGCTGCTGGGCTCCAACGGCATCGCCGCCGCCCGCGACGCCGGGTGCCCGGTGGTCGTCGTACCGCGGCCCGGCCGGGAGGTGCACGAGGAACTGCCGGCCGACCCCGGGCCCCGGGTCGTGGTCGGCCTCGACGTGGACAGCCCCGACGGGGCGACCCTCGCCTTCGCCTACGCGGAGGCCGCCTGGCGCCGCGCCCCGCTCCAGGTGATCGCCGGCTATCCCTGGCCGGTGCAGTCCTGGATCGCGGTCGGCAACCTGGTCCCGCCGGCCGTCGACCAGGGCGAGATCGCACGGGAGACCCGCACCCTCGCCGAGGGCTTCCTCGCCCCCCACCTCAAGGATCACCCGAACGTGGGAACCCAGATCCTGGCGCTGCCCGGCGACGCGGCCGGTCTGCTGGTCGCCGCCTCGAAGGGCGCCGAACTGGTCGTCGTCGGCCGCCACCGGCGGCGCCTGCTCGCTCCGGCCCGCATGCTGGGTTCGGTCACCCACGCCGTGCTGCTGCACGCCGCCTGCCCGGTCGCCGTGGTACCTCCTTCGCCACCCGAGCAGTGATGTCAAGCCCCTGAGCCAGTTACCGTCAGTAGGGAGCGGATCACCGCCGTCGGGCGTACGCTGAGCTGCCTGCAAGCCACGGTGCGCGCCGGCTCCCCGCGCTCGCGTCCCACCGTGGCGGGGGGTGGTCATGGGACAGCGGGTCCTGCGGAACCGACGGACGCTCTACGAGCGAGAGGGTGAACTCGCCGCCGTCGACGAGGCGTTGGCCGAACTCACCGGGCTCACCGGACGGGCCGGGCCCACCGGGCAGAGCCCCGACGGCGCACCACCGGCCGACCGTCCGCGCGGGGCGCTCCTAGCCTTCGCGGGCCGCGCCGGCATCGGCAAGACCACCCTGCTCGCCGAGGTCCGCCGGCGTGCCGCCGCCCGGGGCTGCACCGTGCTCTCCGCACGCGGCGGCGACCAGGAACAGCGCGTCGCCTTCCACGTCGCCCGTCAGCTCCTGCAACCCCGCCTCGCCGGTGCGCCCGAAGCGGAACTCCGTGCCTCCCTCGGCAGTTGGTACGACATCGTCGGCCCCGCCCTCGGCCTGTGCGCCCCCACCGAGGGCGCCCCGCCCGACCAGCAGGGCCTGCGCGACGGACTGGACTGGGTGCTCACCCACCTCGTCGTGCGCCAGGCCCCGATGGTCCTCGTCCTCGACGACGCGCACTGGGCCGACCCCGAATCCCTGGGCTGGCTCGCCGCGTTCGCGCCCCGCGCCGAACAGCTCCCGCTGCTCGTCGTCGTCGCCTACCGGCCCGACGAACTCCCGGACCACGCCGACGCGTTCCGGGGCCTGCCCGGCCGGGCAGGCGGCCGTCCGCACGGCCTGGAGCCGCTCAGCGCCGACGCGGTGGCCGGTCTGGTCCGCGAGAGCCTCGGCGACCACGCCGACGACGCCTTCTGCCACGAGTGCTGGGCCGTCACCTCCGGCAACCCCTTCGAGACCGTCGAACTGACCGCCAAGGTCCACGACCGGGGCCTGGACCCCACCGAAGCCGGCGCACCCCTGCTGCGCGACCTCGCCGCCGCCGTCAAGGGCAGCGGCCTGATCGCCCGCATCGAACGTCTCGGCCCCTCAGCCGTCCGGTTCGCCTGGGCCTGCGCCGTCCTCGGCACCGAGATCCACCCCGCGCTGGCCGCCGCCGTCGCCGGACTCGGCCACGAGGAGGCCGCCGACGCCGCCGACGCCCTGCGCGGCGCGCGCGTCCTCACCGGCGCCGAGACCCTGGAGTTCGTCCACCCGCTGATCGCCACCGCCGTCTACCGGGCCATCCCGCCCGCCACCCGCGTCGCCCTGCACGGTCAGGCCGCCTGGTGCGTGACCGACGACGGCCAGGGCGCCACCGCCGCCGCCCGGCACCTCCTGGAGACCCACCCCGAGGGCGACGCCTGGGTCGTGCGGCAACTGCGCGCCGCCGCCGGCGAGACCCTCCGGGCGGGCGCCCCCGACGCGGCCCGCCGCTACCTCGCCCGCGCCCTGCGCGAACCGCCGCCGGCCAAGGAGCGTGCCGCCGTCCTGCACGAACTGGGCAGCGCCTCCCTGCTCACCGAACCGGCCACCACCGTCAACCACCTCCGCGCCGCCCTCCAGGAACCCATCGCCGAGCCCGCCCTGCGGCACCGCATCGTCTACCGCCTCTCCCAGGTCCTCGCCCACAGCGACCGCCTCGCCGAGGCGTCCGAGACCCTCGCCCACGAGATCCGGCTGACCGATGACGCCCGGGTCCGGCTGCGGATGCTCTCCGAACAGTTCATGTGGGACGCGTTCCGCGCCGACGAACCCGACCACCCCGCCCGCTCCCGCCGCCTGGCCAGGCTCGCCGACCGCCTCCAGGGCCGCGACCTCACCGAGCGGTACATCATCGGACTGCGCACCTGGGACGCCATCCAGCGCGGCGAACCCGCGGCCACCGCCCTGCACCACGCCGAGCGCGCCCTCGCCGGAGGCCTCGGCTGGGCGGAGGCGGACCGCGGTTTCGAGGTGCCGGTGCTGGTCGCGCTCGCTTTCATGTACGCCGACCGGCCCGACCGCACCGAGGAACTCTTCGCCGCCGGGATCGCCGACTACGAACGCCAGGGCTGGCGCGGCGGGCACCTCTCCTTCGCCTACACGCTCCTCGGCTACCTCCGCTACCGGCGCGGCCGCCTCGCCGAGGCGGAGGACCTCGCCCGCTCCGGACTGCGCCTCGCCGAACGCGTCGGACCCGGCACGCCCGCCCACTGGTACGCCCTCGGCACCCTCATCCAGACCCTCATCGCGCGGGGCCGCACCGAGGAGGCCACCCGGCTGGCCGAGGACCACTCCTTCCGGGCGCCCTTCCCGGCGGCCGTGGTCTTCCCCGACGCCCAGACGGTCCACGGCGAACTGCTGCTCGCCCGCGGACTCACCAAGGCCGCGGCGGCCGAGCTCGCCGCGGCCGGCCGCCGCCTCGAACCCCGCGGCATCCGCAACCCCGCGTGGTGCCCCTGGCAGCTCCACCTGGCCCGGGCCGAAGCCCGCGAGGCACCGGAACGCGCCCTCGCCACGGCGCTGGAGGCGGTGCGCCGGGCCCGCCAGTTCGGCGCGCCGTCGGCCGTCGGCCAGGCCCTGCGCACGGCGGCGGAGGTCTCGACGGGCGAGGCGCGCGTGCGGTACCTGGAGGAGGCGGTGACCCACCTGGAGCGTTCCCCGGCCGCCTACGAACTGGCCTGCGCCCTCGTAGCCCTGGGCGCGGAACTCCATGACACAGACCACTTGCGCAAGGGCCTGCAGGCAGCCGAGCGGTGCGGAGCGGACACCCTGGCGGCCACGGCCCGCGCCGAACTGGCCTCGACCAGGAAGCAGACATCGGGCGCCGTCCCCCAGGGGCGCGGGGAACTGCGCGACAAGCCCCCGCCCACCCGCACCCGGCACTGAAACCCCGACCCCTCCGCGCGGCCCCGCCGCCCGCGCGGCCCCGTACCATGGAGCGCATGTCGTTCCTCCGTCGCCGCAGCGCCACTCCCGCCGGCCCCGACTTCGACGTACTGGCCATGGACCCGGGCGACTGGCCCGGCAACCTCGGTGCCGGGCTGCTGCCCGCTCCCGACGGCACCTGCCAGGGCGTCTTCCTGCGCTACGACCTCTTCGGCGGCCGCGGCCCCGCGATGATCATCGGTAACCTCCCCGAGGGCTCCCCGGCCCGCGAGGTGGCGGAGGGCGAGATCCCGTTCGAGGTCGGCCAGCTCCTCCTCGCCCTCGAGAACGACGAGGACGTCACCGTCGTGGGCACCGAGGACATGCCGGTGCTCCAGGGCGACAACCTGCTGATCGTGCGGCGGCTCAAGCTCTCCGAGAGCCGGGTCTCCTGCGTCCAGTTCGACCGCAGCGACGGGGTCCTCGTGACCATCGCCGCCTGGGACCGTCCCATCACGGACGACCTGTACGCCCTGCTGAAGCCGCTCCCGGCGGAGCTTTTCCAGCAGGGCTGAGACCGGTCAGCCGCGCGGGTGCCGTCCGATCCTCGGGGACGGCACCACGTCCACGTCGGCCGCCCGGACGAACTCGACCCGGTGGCCGTACTGGATCTCGTAGTACAGGTCCTTGCCCACCACGACCCGGTGCGAGTCGGTGGCGAAGGTGGTCGCGTAGAGGTACTCACCCGGCACCGCGTCCCCGACCACGTACTCCTGGCCCGCCGGGATCGTGTACGGCAGCGGGGAGATCGACTGGGCGGGCACCCCCGACGGGTAGGCCGACGCCTCCGGATAGGCACGGCCGTACACGGGAACGCTCTTCAGCCCGGCCTTGGGAGTGACCACCAGGCCCGCCGCGCTCACCGCCGTCGGATCCGTGGCGGCGTTCTTGAACCACGCCTTCTGTCCCAGGTACCAGATCGCCGTCCAGTCGCCCCAGGTGTCCGCCACGGCGTACTGCTGACCGGTGGAGACCCGGGAGGAGAGGTCGTTCACGTCGGTCGTGGGCGTGGTGCCCAGACCGACGTCCTTGATCAGCGCCGAGCTCTCGTCGTGGTCGGCGTACAGCCGTACCTCGCCGGAACCGTGCGCGGCGCACGGCTGGCCCTTGCTGACGCAGCCGGTGTACGCGGGCTGGTTCGTGGTGTAGTCCGGGAGGACCGTCACCAGACCGCCCGTCCTGTCGGCCGTGCGCTTGAAGGGGTGTTCGAGCAGCTCGAAGTAGTGGCGCCAGTCCCAGTACGGGCCCGGGTCGGTGTGCATCCCGGGGATCGAGGACGTCGTCGGGCCCGGGACGTTCTCGTGGCCGAGGATGTGCTGGCGGTCCAGCGGGATGCCGTACTTGTCGGTGAGGTACCTGACCAGCCGGGCCGAGGACCGGTACATCGCCTCCGTGTACCAGGCGTCCGGCGCGGCGAGGAAGCCCTCGTGCTCGATGCCGATCGACTTGGAGTTGATGTACCAGTTGCCGGCGTGCCAGGCCACGTCCTTGGCCTTGATGTGCTGGGCGATCAGACCGTCGGTCGAGCGGACGGTGTAGTTCCAGGACACGTAGGCCGGGTCCTGGACGAGCTTCACGGTCTCGTCCCAGGTGCCTTCGGTGTCATGGATGACGATGTACCGGATGCCCTGCGACGCCGGTCGGTCCCCGAGGTCGTGGTTGCCGTAGTCGCCGGTGCCGAACTGCGCGTACGGTGCCGGGATCGACTCGCATGACACCGTTGTCGGGCACTCCGTGTCGTCCGCCGCGGTCGTGCGCAGCCCGGTCAGCCTCAGCTGCCCGGTGTCGGCCCGGACGCCCGGCTGCGCGGCCAGGGCGACGAGCTGACCGGCGTCGGTGGTGCGTGCCTGGCCCGCGTGCAGGACGTCGAACACGTCGTTGGCGTACGCCGCCGCGGTGGCCGTGTCGTCGGCGCCGGAGAAGCGGGCGACCGCGCCGTACCAGTGTGCCGGGTCGGCGCTGAGCGGTTCGCCCATCTCCCGCTGGGCGGCGGCGAGCAGGGCGGCGCCGCCGGCCACGTTCGCCGCCGGGTCGGTGCGCAGCCGCTCGGCGGGGATGCCGGTCAACCCGGCGGCCTTCGGCAGCGTCCGGAGGCGGGCCGGCAGCACGGCGTCCGCGGGCACCCTGACCCGGGGGTGCAGGGCCGGACGCGCGCTGTCGCCGCGGGCGTCCTCGGTGCCGTCGGCGAAGTGCGCGGTCGCGGTGGCCAGCGCGGTGCGCGCATCGGTCAGGTGCATCGGCCCGTAGCCGCCGGACACGCTCGGTGCGCCGCCGTGGTCGTCCCAGCGGGACTGGAGATAGGAGACGGCCAGCAGGACGCTCTGCGGCACGCGGTACTCGGTGGCAGCGGACGCGAACGCGCGCTGCAGCGCTTCGGCGGGCGACGCGGCGGTGCTCGGGGGCGGAGCCGCGCCCAGCAACGGCAGCAGCAGCGCCGCGGCGGCGACGGCGCCCGCCGTCCTGCGCGTACGTCTGCCGTGGTGGGCGGGGAGTGGCTCGCTGACGGATCCTCGCAATGCGGCCTCCTGGGGCGTGGTACCGGCTTGCCGACGGCCCGTCAATCATGCCCGCAGGAGGGACAATTCCCATGTCATCCGATGATCGTGGGAGTTTCGCACCGGAGGCATCCGGCCGTTCCGACGTACCCCGGGGAACGCGGGGGCACACAGGGGATCCGCGGTGCGCGGTTGCACTGAGCGCACCGCGGATCCTCGTCCCCGTCAGCGAGTGCCGACCGCCGCGCGTACGGCCCGGCGGGCCAGCTGGCAGTCGTCGTGCAGCCGCCGGAGCAGCAGCCGCTGTTCCTCGCCGGTCGGCGCGGCGCCCGGGTGGGAGGTGCCCGGCGCCGCCGGGGTCGCGTCGTGCATCGAACGCTGCACGGCGGTCTCGTACGTCCGGATCTCCCGGGTGAGCACCAGCATCAGGTTCACCAGGAAGGCGTCACGGGACGCGGGTCCCGCCGACTGGGCGATCTGGCTGATCTGACGGCGCGCCACCGGGGCGTCGCCGAGGACCGACCAGAGCGTCGCCAGGTCGTACCCCGGCAGATACCAGCCCGCGTGCTCCCAGTCCACCAGCACTGGACCGGCCGGGGACAACAGGATGTTCGAGAGCAGGGCGTCGCCGTGGCAGAACTGGCCCATTCCCTGGCGGCCCGCCGCGACCGCGATGCCGTGCAGCAGTTTCTGGAGGTCACCCATGTCACGGTCGGTGAGCAGCCCCAGCTCGTGGTACCGGGAGATCCGCGCCGCGTAGTCCACCGGGGCGTCGAAGGTGCCCGACGGCGGCCGCCACGCGTTCAGCCGGCAGATCGCGCCCAGCGCGGCCCGGATGTCCGCCCGGGGCGGGGCCTCCGCGGGGTGGCGCTGCATCGCCGCCACCCGGCCGGGCATCCGCTCGATCACCAGGGTGCAGTTGTCCGGGTCCGCCGCGATCAGCCTCGGCACCCGGATCGGCGGCCGGTGCCGGACGAACGAGCGGTATGCGGCTATTTCATGACGGTTCCGCTCCGCCCAGGCGGGGGAGTGGTCCAGGAGACACTTCGCCACGGCCGTGCTGCGCCCCGTCGTGCCGACGAGGATCACGGACCGCCCGGTGCGTCGCAGCACCTGGACCGGAGCGAACTCCGGGCAGATCCGGTGCACCGACGCGATCGCGGTGCGCAGCTGCGCGCCCTGCGGGCCGGACAGGTCGAGTCTTCCGCTGAGCGGCTGGGTGCCCAGACCCGCCGGGCGCCGTGGCCGGCCCACGACCGGGACGGCGGCCCCCGTACGGGCGGGGTCGAGGTAGGGTCCGCCGCCCGCCGGTCGGGGGCGCAGCGGCCGGGGCGGGGCGGACACGGAGGACGATGCTGCGTACATGGGTGATACAGATCCCTTCGTGTACCTGCGGTGCCTGCCTGAGAAGTCCTGTGAGAAGTTCTCACGCCCCACCCGTCCCGGCCGCCCGGGCCCGCCCTGGGGAGTGGGCCCGTCGAGTGGCGACCGGGTCGGGGTGGCGCGTTCCTACCTGACACCCGTCGCCCAGTGGCACACCATCTGGCGCACCCTGGCGAACCGTGGCGAATAGTCGCCCGGCAACTTGCACGGGGCTACTGTCAACTCAGCCGAGAACCTGGGGGCTTGACGTGAGCGGACAACCCAACACCCGTCTCTCGGATCTGTTCGGCCTGGCCGGCTGGTCCAAGGGCGAACTCGCGAGGCTGGTCAACCGGCAGGCGGCGGCCATGGGCCACCCCCAGCTGTCGACCGACACCTCCCGGGTGCGGCGGTGGATCGACACGGGAGAGATCCCGCGCGATCCGGTGCCGCGGGTGCTGGCGGCCCTGTTCACCGAGCGTCTCGGCCGTGTCGTGACCATCGAGGACCTCGGTCTGGTACGGCACGGGCGTACGGGAAAACGGCCGGACGACGGGAAAGCGGAACATCCCGACGGCATGCCGTGGGCGCCCGAACGAACCGCCGCGGTCCTCACCGAATTCACGGGAATGGACCTCATGCTCAACCGACGCGGCTTGGTGGGCGCGGGTGCCGCGCTCACCGCGGGATCCGTACTCACCACCGCCATGTACGACTGGCTGCACACCGACCCCACTCTGCGGGCCGACGCCCCCGTCCTCGACGACCCCCTGCACGCCGACCCCGCCGGGTTCGACCGCTACGAGGCCGCCCCCATCGGGTCCGAGGAGATCGAGGAACTGGAGCGCTCCGTCGAGGTGTTCCGTGCCTGGGACGCGGCCCGCGGCGGCGGGCTGCAACGCAAGGCCGTGGTGGGGCAGCTCAACGAGGTGGGCGGCATGCTCGCCTACCGTCACCCCGACCATCTCCAGCGGCGCCTGTGGGGCGTCGCCGCCAACCTCGCGGTCCTCGCGGGCTGGATGTCGCACGACGTCGGCCTGGAACCCACGGCCCAGAAGTACTTCGTCATCGCCGCCCACGCGGCCCGTGAGGGCGGCGACCGGCCGCGTGCCGGGGAGGCGCTCTCCAGAGCGGCTCGCCAGATGGTGCACATCGGCCGGCCCGACGAAGCGCTCGACCTGATGAAGCTCGCCCACTCCGGTTCGGGCCAAGAGGTGCTGCCGCGCACCCAGGCGATGTTCCACACCGTCGAGGCCTGGGCACAGGCGTCGATGGGCAGGGGGCAGGCCATGCGCCGCACCCTCGGTCAGGCGGAGAGCCTCTTCGTCTCGGACCGCAGCGACGTGCCGCCGCCGAGCTGGATGCAGATGTTCAACGAAGCGGATCTGTACGGCATGCAGGCCCTGGCCTACCGGACGCTGGCCGACCACGACCCGAGCGCCGCCGTGCACGCCCGGCACTACGCGGAGAAGGCCCTGGCACTCAGGGCCGGCAGCAAGCAGGAGCGGTCGAAGATCTTCGACTTCCTGTCCATGGCCTCCGCCTGCTTCATCGCGGACGACCCCGAACAGGCGGGTCACTACGCGCGGTTGGCCCTGGTGTCGATGGGATCGAACTCCTCCCACCGCACCTGGGACCGGCTGCGCCAGATGTACCGGCTCACCGCCGAGTACGCCGGTTATCCGAAGATCCAGGAACTGCGGGAGGAGATCAAGCTCGCCCTGCCCAGGACCAGGGGCAAGGGCACAGGCAACAGCGCACCGGCGTAGGCGCCTCACCCACCCGCTCCGCCCGCGCCCCTACTCACCCACCTTGGCGATCAGCACGCAGGCCTCGTCCGTGCGTTCGCACTCGCCGAACTCCTCGACCACGGCCGTGACACAGTCCTGGGCGGTGCGCGCCGCCCCGAACCGCGGGGCCAGACCGAGGAGGGCGTCCAGCGAGCCGCTGTGCCCGGGCACCAGTCCGTCGGTGTACAGCAGCAGCAGGTCGCCCGGCTCCAGGGTCACTTCGGCCTGCCCGTAACCGGCTCCCGAGGTGGCGCCGAGCAGCACGCCGTCCGGCGCGCTGAGCACGCACCCCGTCCCGCCGCTGTACAGCAGCGGGGCGGGGTGTCCTGCCTGTGCCCAGGTCAGGACACGGGTGGCGGGCCGGTAGCGGCAGCAGACGGCGCTGCCCAGCGCGGGTTGCACGGTGGCGTCGAGTAACTGGTTGAGCAGGGACATGAGGTGCGCGGGCGGGGCGCCGGCCATCGCCATCCCGCGTACGGCGCCCAGCAGCATCGCCATCCCCGAGGTGACGGCGACCCCGTGCCCCGTGAGGTCGCCGACGCTGAGCAGGGTGTCGCCGTCGGGCAGCTCCAGCGCGTCGTACCAGTCGCCGCCCAGTAGGGCGCTGCTCCCGGACGGGAGGCAGCGGGCCGCGATCTCCAGGGATCCCGGGCCGCGGCGCGGGAGCCGCAGAGCGCCGCGGCCCGGTGGCAGCACGGCTTCCTGGAGCTCCACGGCGAACTGCTGCTCGGTCCGGACGCGCTGCCGGTGACGCTGGAGCGAGTCCCGGGTCTCGTGCACCGTCCGCTGGCTGCGCCGCACTTCGCTGACGTCGCGCACGACGGCCCACATCGAGGCGGTGCTGCCGTCGCCGCCGAGCACGGGCTCGCCCATCATGTGGACGGTCCGTACGCCTCCGTCGGGGCGTACGACGCGGAACTCGCCGTCGATCGGCTTGGCGTCGACCAGGCAGCCGGTGACCATCGTGGTCAGCCGGGGCCGGTCCTCGTCCAGCACCAGCGAGGGCAGTTCATCGAGCGTGAGGGCGGCCGCCGAGGGGTCGCGGCCGAGGATCCGGTAGAGCTCGGCGGACCAACTCGCCTCGTCCGTCAGGAGGTTCCACTCCGCGCTGCCGACACGGCTGAGCAGTGAGCCGGAGCCGGACGGGGAGGGCGGCACGGCGGCCGGGTCCGGCTCGGCCGGCAGCGGCGCCGGTCCGTCCCGCAGCTGGGCCAGGTGCCCGTCGAGGTCGTCGAGCTGATGCAGCGCCAGGTCGTACAACGCCCGCTGCCACCGCTCCTCGGGGTCCGCCCCGTCGCCGCGGGTGTCCCGTCGTACGGCGTCCACGTCACCCTTGAGCCGCCGCGTCTGCGCTATCAACGCCTCGACCGAGCCGCGCCCGGGCGGCTGGGCGGCGGGGCGGTCCGCGGAGACATGGGACGGCATGACGCACTCCGATGCGGGGACGGCGGGGCCGGGGACGGGCGGGGGACCGGTTACGACTGTTGCACAGCCTGCGACGCCCTGTAAGGGATTTGGCAACACACGATACGGTGGTGCTTCTGGCATATGCCAGAGTCTTCACGGGCAGGTCGGACCCCCTGGAAGACGTACGCGCGGGAGGGGGTACGTCGTAGGCCGACTACGTGACTTGACCTATTTTCAGGGGCGTTCGTGTCGCGCTCGGGCGGTTGTTCGACGTGCCTGTGTTCACAGTGTCGGGGTCTCGGCCAACCGCGGCAACCTTGGCCGGATTTGACGTCCTGCGAAGGTCCTCCGCGGAGTCCTACAGGCATGGACATCTCTTTCGAGCAACCCGCCCGCGCCCGGCTGATCACCGCCGAGGACCAGGAGATCCCGGTGCCCGCCACGCTCCGGTACACCTCCGGTGACCCGCTGGCCGTGTTCGTGGACTTCCCGGCCGAGGTCACGCTCGGCGGACAGGAGGTGACGTGGACCTTCGCCCGCTCGCTCCTCGACCAGGGCCTCGGAGCCCCCGCCGGGCGCGGGGACGTGCACATCTGGCCCTGCGGCCCCGGCCGTACGGCCGTCGAGTTCCACTCGCCGCACGGTCTCGCGCTGCTCCAGTTCGACACCCAGGCGCTGTTCCGCTTCCTGCAACGCACCCACGAGGTGGTGGCCCCGGGGGAGGAGGACGTCGCGGCGGTCGTGGAGGAGGGCCTGAGCGCGCTGTTCGGGGGCGTGTGAGGGGGGCGCCGCGGTGACGAGGAAGGGGCGGACGGCACCGGCTTGTCCCCTGCGGTCGCGTCGACCGCGGCGCCCGAGGACCGCGGCCGCGCCGCGCGCGTCAGCGGTCGGCGTCGCGCGCGTACAGGTCCGGGCGCGGGGCGAGTTCGACGGTCGTACGGCGGCCGGTCTCCAACGCCCTGACCCCCGCCTCGGCGACGGCGGAGGACGCGTAGCCGTCCCAGGCGCCCGGCCCGGTGACCCGGCCCTGCCGGGTGGCGTCCACCCAGTCCTGCACCTCGCGGTCGTAGGCGTCGGCGAACCGCACCAGATAGTCCTGGGCGACCTCCTCACGGGCACCGCCGGCCGAGGTGACCAGCATGGTGTGGTCCTCGCCGATCCGGGCGCTGCCCCGCTCGCAGACGGCCTCGCAGCGCACCTGGTAGCCGAAGCCGCAGTTGACGAAGACCTCGACGTCCACGAGGGCGCCGCCGTCGGTCTCGAACAGCACCAGCTGCGGGTCGAGCAGCCCCTCCGGGGCGTCCGACGAGGGTCGCGGGCGCAGCACGGTCACCGCGGTCGGCTCCTGGCCGAGCAGCCAGCGGGCCGCGTCGATCTCGTGCGACACCGAGCTGTCGATCAGCATGGCGCTGGTGAAGCCGGGTGGCGAGGAGACGTTGCGGTGCACGCAGTGCAGCATCAGCGGGCGGCCCAGACCGCCGCCGTCGAGCAGCGACTTCAGCCGCCGGTACTCGGCGTCGTAGCGGCGCATGAACCCGATCTGCGCCAGCCTGCGGCCCAGCCGGGCCTCGGCCTCCACCACCCGGAGCGCGCCCGCGGAGTCCGGCACCATGGGCTTCTCGCACAGCACCGGCAGCCCGCGCTCGAAGGCAGCCAGCAGCGGCTCCTCGTGGGCCGGGCCGGGGGAGGCGATGAGCACGGCCTGCACGCCGGGCGCGTCGAGGGCGGCCAGCGGATCCGCGTGCACGGTGACGCCGTCCCGGCCGGCCACCGCGTCCTTCGCGCGGTCGAGGTCGGGATCGGCCACGGCCGCCACTCGCGCCCCGCTCACCCCGTGGTCGAGCCGTCGTACGTGGTCGGCCCCCATGTGTCCGGCACCCAGCACCGCGACGCCCAACAGCTCAGCCACGTCCCCACTCCCTCTTCGGCCGACGATCACG
Organism: Streptomyces sp. NPDC006655; assembly: GCF_040703965.1. NCBI lineage: Bacteria > Bacillati > Actinomycetota > Actinomycetes > Kitasatosporales > Streptomycetaceae > Streptomyces > Streptomyces sp. NPDC006655. Next base: position 36,083 of record NZ_JBEYJU010000075.1, read on the forward strand.
CTCCCAGAGCCTAGCTAGACGCCGGCCGAGCGAGGGGGGCCGTCAGTAGCGCAGTACTCCGGCGATGCCGTCCTGGTCGCCGAGGGTGCCGTCCGGGACGAAGCGGACCTCGGCGCCGGTCTCCAGGCACTGTTCGACGATCTCGTCCACGATGTCCTCGCGGGAGTCGAGGTCGCCGCTCACCGCCGGGACCAAGTGGTCGCCGTCGTCGCGGACCGTCGTGCGGTAGTTCTCCTCGACCGCCAGCAGCCGCACGCGGCCCTCGCGGGCGCTGTGCCAGACCTCGTCGACACCGGCCGCGAACGTCTTGTGACCGCGCGCGGACGCCAGCTCCCTGGCCACCGACGCGGTGCTCCGCCGGGACTCGGCCTCCAGCAGCGGCCGGATCACCTGCCACACCGCGTCCGGACCGGCGTGCGAGAGACCGCCGTGCCGTACGGGGACGCTGTGCCTGGCCACGTTCCCGACTTCCTCCCACAGCGAGAGGGCGGCCTGCTCGCCGGTGACGTAGAGCTGCCGCGGTTCGTCGCGCAACAGCGCGGCCATCGCGGTGTCCGCGTCCCGCAGGAAGTGCTTGGTGTCCTCGTCGCGGAAGGTGCTGGGCATGTCGCCGATCCGTTGGAGGCGTTCGGCGTCGAAGTTCACCTGGCGGCGCACCAGCGGGAAGCCGCCGCAACGGCTCTCGGTGACGCGGTCGATCCCGCCGTCCCAGAGCGTGACGCGGTCGGCGGAGATCGACAGCACCCAGAACGGCCGTTCCGCGGCGTGCGCAGAGACCAGGTTGCGGGTGAGGAAGGTGTCCGAGAGCACCACGCGCTCGGGCACGCTGCGGGCCAGGGACCAGACCTGGTGCTCGCCCGGCGCGGCGAAGATCACCAGACCGTCCTCGGTGTAGGTGAGGTCCACCTCGGCGAGTGCGCGGTCGAGTTCCCTGATGACGTCGGAGCGCCGCTCCCGGGTGACCGCGGGATCGGCCTCCAACTGCTTCTTCGCCTCGGCCACGACGTTGCGCAGCCGGACGGAGTCCTGGGCGTTGTCGGGCTCGCGGCGGTGCGTCGGCGTCAGCACGGAGACGGCGGGATAGGGGCGCGGGCGGCGCAGCTCGGCGAGGGTCGAAGGACTGAGTGCGTGCTCCATACCAGCACCATAGGGCGGAATCGCCGGTGCGGCATTTGGGGTAATTCGAGGCCGGGGGTGACGTGCTGCTCCGCCCTGCCGTCCGGCGCACTCCGTGACCGTGTCGAGGCCGGCTGACCGGTGACGACGGGTCACGCGGCGCATTACCGTACCGGGCAGTAACCGGATCGCGCCCCAGGAGGCCCCCATGCCGCAGTTCGAAGTCGACGGAGCGGTGCTGGCGTACGACGACGAGGGTCCCCGCGACGGTGCCGCCGTGCCCCTGGTCCTCATCCACGGCTGGACCGCCGACCGGCACCGCTGGGACCACCAGACCGAGCACTTCGCCGCGCGCCGCCGGGTGGTCCGGCTCGACCTGCGCGGCCACGGCGAGAGCACCGGCGCCGGGGTGCGGACCATCGCCGAGCTGGCGCAGGACGTCACGGCTCTCCTCGACCACCTGGAAGTGGATCGGTTCGTGCCCGTCGGGCACTCCATGGGCGGCATGATCAGCCAGACCCTCGCGCTCACGCACCCCGCGCGGGTCGAGCGGATGGTCCTGGTCAACTCCATCGGGCGGATGGCGTACAGCCGTGGCCGCGGGCTGCTGATGGCCGCCTCGACGCTGGTGCCGTTCAGGCTGTTCGTCGCCGCCAACATCCAGCGTGCCTTCGCCCCGGGGTTTCCTCGGGAGCGGGTGCGCGAGTACGTCCGCTCGTCCGCCGGCACCCCGCGCGAGGTCGTGATGACCCTGTACGGCGCCATGCGGGCCTTCGACGTCCTCGACCGGGTCGGCGAGATCACCGCGCCCACCCTGATGGTGCACGGCTACCACGACATCCAGCTTCCGGTCGGGCAGATGCTGCGGATGGCCAAGGCGTACCCGGACGCCGAGGTCCGGATCATCGACGCGGGCCACGAACTCCCGGTGGAGCGGCCCGCCGAGCTGACGGCGGCGCTCGACCGGTTCCTGACACCGGCCGCGTAGCGCGCCGTCCCGACGGCGGCGCGCACCACATGACCGGCGCCCGGCGCGAGCCGTGGCGCCGGTTCCGCTTGGGGAACTTTTTGCGCTTGGCCGGTTCCCGGCGGGCGGGGCCCGGTGCGGGCGGGTCCGCGGTCATCGGGCGGGCAAAGCGCGGCCGAAAGAGAGGGGCACAAGCGCCGCTCCGTGTTACAGCCAGGTTGACCGGCCGGGCGCCCGGGCGCACGCTCGTCGCATAGGTGCTGAATACAAGTGGTTCGCTCGGGCAATCTGTTGCGTCGTAAAACCGCAGGTGGCGTGGGTGGTCCGGCGAACCGGCAGTAGGAGGTAACGCATGTGTGGCATCACCGGCTGGGTCTCCTTCGACCGTGACCTCACCACCGAGACGCGCGCATTGGATGCGATGACCGAGACCATGGCCTGCCGCGGCCCCGACGACCGGGGCACCTGGAGCGAGGGGCCCGCCGCCCTCGGCCACCGCCGGCTCGCGATCATCGACCTGCCCGGCGGCCGCCAGCCGATGACCGTCCGCACCCCGGCCGGCACGGTCGCGATGGTGTACTCGGGCGAGGCCTACAACTTCACCGAACTGCGCCGCGAACTCCTCGCCAAGGGCCACGAGTTCACCACCGACTCCGACACCGAGGTGGTCCTGCGCGGCTACCTGGAGTGGGGCGACACCATCGCCGAACGGCTGAACGGCATGTACGCCTTCGCCGTCTGGGACGGTCGCCAGGACAAACTCGTCATGATCCGCGACCGGATGGGCATCAAGCCCTTCTACCTGTATCCCACCCCGGACGGCGTCCTGTTCGGCTCCGAACCCAAGGCGATCCTCGCCCACCCGCTGGCCCGCCCCCGCGTCGCCCTGACCGGACTGCGCGAGCTGTTCACCATGGTCAAGACCCCCGGACAGGCCGTCTGGGAGGGCATGCGCGAGGTCGAACCCGGCACCGTCGTCACCGTCGACCGCCGCGGCCTGCGCACCCGGACCTACTGGCGCCTGGAGACCCGCCCGCACCCCGACGACCGTGACACCACCGTCGCCACCGTCCGCGAACTCCTCGATGACATCGTGCGCCGCCAGCTGGTCGCCGACGTGCCCCGCTGCACCCTGCTCTCCGGCGGCCTCGACTCCTCCGCCATGACCGCGCTGGCCGCCCGGCAGCTCGCCTCCCACGGCGAGAAGGTCCGCAGCTTCGCCGTCGACTTCGTCGGCCGGACCGAGAACTTCGTCGCCGACGAACTGCGTGGCACCCCCGACACGCCCTTCGTGCACGACGTGGCGCGCCTGGCCCGCACCGACCACCAGGACATCGTCCTGGACGCGGGCAGCCTCGCCGACCCGGCCGTGCGCGAGCGGGTGATCCGGGCCCGCGACCTGCCGGCCGGCTTCGGCGACATGGACGCCTCGCTTCTGCTGCTGTTCAAGGCCGTCCGCGACCATTCCACCGTCGCGCTGTCCGGGGAGTCCGCCGACGAGGTGTTCGGCGGCTACCTGCAGTTCTTCGACGAGGGCGCCCGCAACGCCGAGACGTTCCCCTGGCTGTTCCGGTTCACCCGGCACTTCGGCGACGACTCCGACGTCCTGCGCGCGGACCTCGCCAAGTCGCTCGACCTGGAGTCCTACGTCGCCGACTCGTACCACTCCGCCGCCTCCGCCGTCCTGCGCCTCGACGGCGAGAGCGACTTCGAGTACCGCATGCGCCGGATGAGCCATCTCCACCTCTCCCGCTTCGTACGCATCCTGCTGGACCGCAAGGACCGGATGAGCATGGCCGTCGGCCTGGAGGTCCGGGTGCCGTTCTGCGACCACCGGCTGGTCGAGTACGTCTACAACGCGCCCTGGGCCCTCAAGTCCTTCGACGGCCGCGAGAAGACCCTGCTCCGCGAGGCCACCCGGGACGTCCTCCCAGGGACCGTCTACGACCGGGTGAAGAGCCCCTACCCCTCCACCCAGGACCCGGAGTACGGCCGCGCCCTCCAGGCCCAGGTCAAGGACCTGCTCGCGCGCCCCGGCCACCGGGTCTTCGAACTCGTGGACCGCGAGAAGGCGGACCGGGCCGCCCACCGGCCCGACCTGGCCGACCAGGCCTCCCGGCGCGGCCTGGAACGCACCCTCGACCTGGCCGCCTGGCTCGACCTCTACGATCCGGAACTCGTCCTCTCCTGAGGCATCCGGAACTCCCCGGCACGGACCCCGCGGTCAGCCCGACGAGCTCGCGCCGCTCGTGTCGTCGTCCGCTGGGCAGGAGCTGCCGTCGGCCGGCAGCGTGCCGTACAGCAGGAAGTCGTCGACCTTGCCGTGCACGCACCGGGAAGACGTGTACCCGGTGTGGCCGTCGCCCCGGTTGTCCAGCACCACGGCCGACGGCCCGAGCCGCCTCGCCGTCTCGATCGTCCAGCGGTACGGCGTCGCCGGGTCACCGCGCGTTCCCACCAGGAGCATCCGTGCCGTGGGCACGTCCTTCACCTGGTCCCGGATGAAGGACGTGCCGCGCGGCCGGCCGTAGCACAGCATCAGCTGCGTCAGCCGGAACCTGCCGAAGACCGGGGACGCCTGCTGGTACTCCCGGTCCAGCCGGGCGACGTCCTTGGTGAGCTGCTCGGCGCCCGGCCGGTCCGGGTCGTCGGCGCAGTTGATCGCCATCAGCGCCGCCGACAGGTTGTCCACGGGGATGTCCGAGCCGGCCACCAGCCCACCGCCGCCGCGGGCACCCGCCTTCGTCTTGCGCACGAGCGGCACCGCGTAGCCGCCGGACGCGAAGTTCTCCACCCCTCGGGTGTCCCCGTCCTCCATCAGCGAGGCCAGCGCCCGCGCGAGCAGCGGCCACAGCTCCTTGCCGTACAGCCCCTCCGCGATGGCCCCCACCAGGTCCTGGCCGGTGAAGGGGGCGCCGAAGTCGGACGGCACCGGGTCCCTGTCGAGCGAGCGGACCAGCCGGACGACCGCCTCCCCGGCCTTGCGCCGGTCCTGCCCGAACGGGCATCCGAGGTCGGTGACGCACCAGTCGAGGAAGTCGTCCAGCGCGGTCTGCTGTCCCTGGGCGCCGGCCACGCCCTGCTGGGCCAGTGACTCGGTCAGCGTGTCCACGCCGTCCAGCGCCATCCGGCCCACGTGGTGCGGGAACTGCGCCGCGTACACCGCGCCCAGCTTGGTCCCGTAGGAGAAACCCAGGTAGTTGAGCTTGCTGTCGCCGAGCGCCTGGCGGATGACGTCCAGGTCACGGGCGGCGTTCACGGTGCCCATGTGGGCGAGCACCGGCCCGGAGTTCCTGGTGCACCGGGCCGTCAGCTGCTCCATATGCTTCATCAGGGCCTGCGGGTGGGTAGCGTCCGGGGGCTCGGCCGCGCTCTGCTCGTCCGGGGCCTCGGGGGTGCCGTCGCCGCAACTGACGGGGGAGGAGCGGCCGACGCCGCGCGGGTCGAAGCCGACCACGTCGTAGCCGTTGGTGAGACCCATGAACTTCTTGCCCGCCAGCCCCAGCTGGCTGACGCCCGAGCCACCCGGCCCGCCGAAGTTCAGCAGTACGGAGCCCCGCGACCTGCCCGTCGCCCGGTAGCGGGACAGCGCCAGGTCGAGGGTGGCCTTCCCCGGCTTCGCGTAGTCGAGGGGGACGGTGACCTTGGCGCACTGCATGTCCTTGGGCAGGTCGGCGTCCTTGCACGCCGTCCACCTGGCCTTCTGTCGGTAGAACCGGGAGAGGTCCGGCTGGTCGCCGTCGGCCGACGGGACCGAGGCCGCGGGCAGCCCCGCGCCGAGCAGGGCCAGGGCGACGGCTCCGGCACCGACGCAGTGCCGAAGGACGGACCGGGTACGGGGCACGGCAGGCATCGGGGGCCTCCAGGGACGCTCCGTGACGGACCGGGTACAGGGCTTTCGCCCACCATAAGCGGGCTGTGCGGGGGCCGCCTCCGGGCGGGCGGGCAGGCCCGGGTGCCCTGCTTCGCTACGGCTCGTGCGCTTCCGTTCCCTTGCACACCTTTGCCACGGGTTCGATATCGATGTCACTCGATGGGGTGGAAGGTGGGCAAGCCATAACTCGCCTGGCTCGACCGCGTTTTAACCGTTGCGGGCGAGCGCCCGCAATCATGTCTGGAAGGCAGGGAACCTATGAAACGGGTTACCCGAAACGGTGTGATCGCCGTCGCCGCCGCCTCAGGGGCGATGGCTGTGGCGGTCCCGGCCTGGGCCGACGCGGGCGCGGACGGAATCGCGGCCGGTTCGCCCGGCGTGGTCTCCGGCAACGGCATCGAGTTGCCGGTGCACGTCCCGGTGAACGTGTGCGGGGACACCGTGAACGTGGTGGGGCTGCTGAATCCGGCGGCCGGCAACACCTGCGCGAGCGAGGGCGGCGCCGCCGGAGGTGCGTCCGGCGGCACCGCCACGTCCGGCGGCGCGAACGCGCGGGGCACGGAGCAGGACTCGCCCGGGGTGGTCTCGGGCAACGGCATCGAGTTGCCGGTCGACCTCCCGGTGAACGTCAGCGGCAACAGCGTCGACGTGGTCGGCGTCCTCAACCCGGCTCTCGGCAACACCTCGGTGAACGACTCCGGGGACCACCCGAGCCCGCCGAAGTCGACCTCGCCGCCGACCGCGCAGCCGCCCGCTCCCGAGCCGCCCAAGAAGCACCCGGCCCCCGAGGCGCACCACCCGGCGGCGCCGCCCGTCACGGACGCCGCCCTCGCCCACACCGGTACGGACCTGGCCGGCCCCGCCGCAGCGGCGGCCGCGGCACTGCTGCTCACCGGAACCGCTCTGCACCGGCGCTTCCGCCCGAACCGGTCCCGCTGACCGCCCCCGTGTGAAACACCGAGCCGACCGGAGCCGACCCGAACCGACAGGCCCCACCCCGCCGGGTGGGGCCTGCGCCACACCCACCGCACCCGACCCCCGACCATCGGCCGACCGGAGCCCGCCGGTCGAACCGTGCCGGCCCGGAGGGCCGCCCGGCTCCGAACCCGGCACGGCGGTTCGCTCCGAACCCGGCACGGTGGCTCGCTCCGAACCCGGCACGGCGGTTCGCTCCGAACCCGGCACGGTGGCTCGCGCCGAACCCGGCACGGCGGCTCGCTCCGAACCCGGCACGGCGCCCGGCGGCGAAGTCCGGGCGGCGGCTCCCGTCCGGTCGGTGGGGTCGTGCGCGGTGCGCGGTCCTCAACAAGCTCTCCACGGTGACCCGTTGAGCATGCCGGCGACCTGATCCCGGCGTGGCGTCGGGCTCGGTGATCGGGAAGGATGGTGCGGGGCGCGGTGACGGCCGCCGCGTTCTCCGACCCCGCCACGCAAGGGAGCGCATCGATGACCTCTCCGGCCCCCCAGGACCTCGTCGTCACGCAGGCCACGCTCGACGACTGGCCCGTGATCAGCGGCTGGGCGGCGGACGAGGGGTGGAACCCGGGGCTGTCCGACGGCCCCGCCTTCTTCGCCCAGGACCCCGAGGGGTTCTTCCTCGGCCGTATCGACGGGGAACCGGTGTCGGCCATTTCCGTCGTCAACTACGACGCCCACTACGCCTTCCTGGGCTGCTACCTGGTCCGCCCCGACCTGCGCGGCCGCGGCCACGGCCTCACCACCTGGAAGACCGCGCTGGCCCACGCGGGCGACCGCACCGTCGGACTGGACGGCGTCGTGGCTCAGCAGGACAACTACCGCCAGTCCGGCTTCGAACCGGCCTACCGCACGGTCCGTTTCACCGGCGTCGCCCCGACGGCGGAGATACCCGAGGGCGTCCGCCCGGCCCGCCCCGCCGACCGGACGGCCGTCACGGCGTACGACGCCACCTGTCACCCCGCCCCCCGCCCGCGCTTCCTCGCCGCCTGGCTGGCCGCCCCCGGCCACACGGTGCTCGTCCACCACGACGGCGACCGTCTCACCGGCTACGGGGTGCTCCGCCCGGGCCACGACAGCCTGCGCATCGGCCCGCTCTTCGCCGACACCGCCGCCGACGCCCACGCCCTGTTCGCGGCCCTCACCGCCGAGGCGGCCGGCGCCCAGGTCGCCATCGACGTACCCGAGACCAGCACGGCCGGCCTCGCCCTCGCCGAGTCGGCCGGGTTCACGCCTTCGTTCGAGACGGCCCGCATGTACACGGGCCCGGTCCGGGAGTACGCGCGCGAGCGGGTCTTCGGGGTCACCACGCTCGAACTGGGCTGACCGTCGGCGCGCCGTCGTGGGGGCGGCGCCTGCGCGCGCCGCCCCCACGGGTGCCGGATGCGTTCTCGGGCAGGGGCAGGTGCCGCACCTACCGGCGGGCCTTCGCCCGGTCCAGCGCCGCCACGCCCACCGCGGCCAGCGCGATCTGGATGAACCACTCGATCCAGTCGGGACCCTTGGTGTCGGCCACGCCGAAGCCCGCCGCGATCGCCGACCCCAGCAGTGCCGCGACGATGCCGACGACGATGGTCCACAGGATGCCGATGTGCTGGCGGCCGGGGACGACCAGGCGTCCCAGCACACCGATGATGATTCCGATGACGATGGCACTGATGATGCCCGAGATCTCCATGTCCGCCCCTCTTCGTGGGTACTTCGCTGCACTCAAATCTGCCCGCTGAAGTCGCGGGCAGTCCCGCCGGGTTGATGCGGCGGCGTTCTGTTCACCACCCCGACATGCCATGTACCTTTCAATGAGTCGACGCGTGTAGAAATCTCGAGCAGGTTCTACGCGCGCAGAGTTGGCGCCCGCACCGCCTCTTCCCCACCCCTTCACGGAGGTTCGCCGGATGCTTGGATCCAGCAGATCCCGCCACAGACTCACCACCGCCCTGGCCGGGCTCGGGCTGCTCGTCACCGGAGCCGCCCTCCAGGTCGGTACCGGGGCCCCCGCCCACGCGGCCACCACCTACCGCGTCCTGTTCGACGACGGCCACGCCGAGGAGGCCGGCAACGCGGACTGGATCATCTCCACCAGCAAGCCCGACCCGCTCGCCCAGAACTCCTCTCCGTCCTCGGAGACCGACTGGACCGGCGCCCTCTCGTCCTGGGGCGTGGCCCTCCAGAAGACCGGCGGCTACAGCCTGAAGACCGCCACCAGCGCCCTGACCTACGGCGGTTCCTCGACGACCGACCTCTCGAAGTTCGACGCGCTGGTGCTGCCCGAGCCCAACACCAAGTTCACGGCCGCCGAGAAGACCGCGATCATGAACTTCGTGAAGAACGGCGGCGGTCTTTTCATGATCTCCGACCACACCGGCGCCGACCGCAACAACGACGGC